>JAGHHB010000013.1 GCA_017887885.1 Bacilli bacterium
AAGGTGGTTTTTTCGTTCTTTTAGTAAACAATAGCTCAAATCTTTATCTTTAAATAAATCCCAATTATTAATTAAATCTTTAAGCGAAGTCTTTCCTTCATTAAACTCTCTTTTTTTATCTGCTAGATTATCATCATCTTCTTGAGATAAATTAAATAATCTATTTGAATATATTTTACCCATCTTGGAAGTATAATCACATGGTCTTATTTTATCTTTTGATAATTCATATAAAGCATTATTAATATTTTCAGTTTGTGAATCAATAGTCATTAGTAAATCTCTAAAATTGACATAACTATAATATACCTGTTTATTTATTAATTCCCAATCTAATTCTTTGCATTTATCAATACCAAACTTTTCAACTATTTGTCTATCTGCATCAATAATACAAGAAGTTGGAATTTTGTCATCCAATCCATACTCGATAAATTCATTAAAAGAAAGAGTACAGCTATAAATCTTTTCTAGTATAAACTTTGGAACTTTTAATCTTTTTCCAAATACTTGCCTTTTTTGATATTTGTAATGCATATACTATCACCTATAATACAATTATATCATATTTTTGTTTTAAAAAATAGAATCGGAGTAAAATTCTATAAATTAATTTCGTAATCATCTTTTTTTCAGAATGTTTTGAAGATTTTAAATAAGATTTAAGATCATTTAAGTTTCTAATCTCTGCTTCATCCAAATAATTTTTTCCAATAATTCCTTCCGTCATTACCTTTAAGCCTTTCATCATCCATAGTAAATCCTTTAATCATATACTCTTTTAATCTTTCAGTTGCCCATTTCTTAAAATTAGTAGCAATTTTAGGTTTTATTCTATATCCTAAAGAAATAATCATATTTAAGTTATAATAGGAAATTTCTCTATTTACTATTCTATTTCTTTTTTTTCGAACTTGTCGGAAATTTTGACATGTTGAATTCTTATCAAGCTCTTCTTCGGCATAAATATTATTTATATGCTCAATAATATTAGTTCTAGAAGTAGAAAACAATTCAGCCATTTGTTGTTGTGATAACCATACTATCTCATCTGCGATTTTTACATCTATTTTTGTCTTACCATCATCTAATTGATATATTACTATATTATTTTGTTCTTCCCTTCTAAACCTCCCTACTATTTTAAAAGGTGTAAACATATTTTTTCTTGTTTACACCTTTATTTTACTATATATCTTTAATATTTTATGGACGAGCTACAAAACTCGAATCAATTATTAATTTTTCTCTTATTTTATATTCTTTCCACAGCATTACTTATATTTTTTGCCACTTCCACATGTTTATCCTTTTTCAGTATATGTAGTACTATGCGATATATATAATATTATATGTTTTTCCTTTATGTTATAAGGATAAATGGGTCTGAGCAGAAATGGTACTATGTTATATATATAGTACATATAGTATTATATATTTTTTATTTTTTGCACACAAATTGCACACAATGTTATCATTGTTTACATTCGTTCTCTACTTAAAATTATAACATTTTTATTCTTTTATAACAATCTATAATTCACCTTTATAAAAATAAATTTTCATTGCATTTTCATTATATGTTGGTTTTGAAATATCTATATTTAGAAAATTTGATATATAATATATTAAATATTGAGATGCAATTAATAAATCATACTCACATAATATTCCATCATATCTACTTTCAATTATTAAATTTTGATCTTTTTCTAAGTATTCCAACAATTTTTCCTCATATAAACTTGTAGTTTTTTGTTTGAAATAAATATTTTTATTATGACTTAAATGTTCATAATTGATAAATCTTCCATGTGAAAAATTTTTCTTTTCATGAATTAAGCAATTATATATGCCAGACTCAACTATTTTACTTTCTAAATCACTACCCGCAGATTCAGTAAAATCTCCTGTAAAAATATTAAAACCAGTTCCTTCTTTTAAAAATTCTTTTAGCATTTTTTTATTTTCTTTAAAATATTTATCAAAGTAATTTTTCCAATAATTTATACTCTCTCTAATAAAATCTTCAACATCATTTCTTGATTTATGTTCAAAATATAATTTTAAGAATAAACTAGCTGGAGCTAATGCTCCTTCAAAAGATAGGAATCCTCTTTCTTTTCCTTTATTTGTACCTGTTCGATATGAAATAATATTATTTTTAGATATTCCAGTTTTTGTTACAACTTTTTGCAATTCCCCTTTTGTTATAATATATTTATTATTATTGTCAATTAAACTTGTTGATATTAGCAAATCATTTGTTGTTCCTGAATAAGTGAATAAAAATACTGAATCAACACTATTATTGTTTCTATAATATAGGTCTCTCGGATATAAAGTAATTGTGTTTACTCCATACAATTGATTAATAAGTTTTGATGAAAATTTTGCTCCTGCAAAAGAACCACCAGTTCCAACAAAAATACTATTATTTAAACTTTCAAAATTGACATTAACTAATTTATCATATGCACTACTATTAATTGCATTAATTATTCTTGTTTCTAAATTATTGATATTTATATTACATCTTTTAATTTGTTTTCTTAATGAAATATCAAAATTGCTGCAAGTACAAACATCTTTCACTTTTTTAATTTTATATAAATTTTGTATATGTCCTCTCGCACCAAATTTTTTTACAACCTTTTTTGTAAGTTTAGTTGCTTTTTCAAAAGTTGAATCAATAAATTTATAATCAATAATGTAGTTGTTTTTGATATACTCACTAATAAACATTGAAAAAAACGCATCACCAGCACCTGTTGGGTCAACTTCTACGGACGGATTACTTAACTCTTTATTTACTTTATTATTGTCAAAAACAAAATCTGAACCTTTTTTTCCTCTTGTAACAATTATCATTTTAGGATTTAATATATTGTATATATCTTCCAATGATTTTATAGAGAATCGATTTTTTAAATATTTTTCAACTCGTTCATTTAAATTTATTATATCAAATTTATTTTTAATTTTTTCTAGTATTTCATTATCATTATAATCTTCTAATTCAAAATATTGTCCTAAATCTAGCATTTTTCTATTAGTACAATTATCTATTATAATTTGATTTTTATTGTTTAAATTGTCAAAAACCAAAACATCATCTTTATTAATTTGTTTCAAAATATCATTTGATTCTATTTTACTTTCTCCATACCATGTTTTTATATTGCAAACTGGGCATCTTTTTTTTGAAGTAAACTCCAATTTACCATTCAATTCTTGATATGAGACATGAAAGCAACGTGTATTTATGTCTTCAATAATTTTTACTTTATCAATATTTGTTCCTATTTCCTTTAAACTATTAATTGCTATAGTTCCTGCCATATCATCTCCACACACACCATAAACAGATGTTTCCAAACCTAATTTAGCAATATTAGCAATTATATTATGAGAGGTCATTCCTCCATTTACTCCTACCAATTTACCATTTTTATAATAAAAATCTGTAACTAAATCTCCAATACTAATTATTCTCATTTTTTACCATCCTTTTTACATATAATACTTCACTCTTTTTAGAATAGTCGCCATTTTTTGCTAAACATTCTAGTATTTTTCTTCTATTTAAATCAAAAATTCCCAAAGAGTCTTCATATGGATTTGTACTATATGGATCCCTCCAACTATATGGACTAGAGAAATATAACCCTTCTATAAAATTAAAGAAATGTCTATAATCAACAGCTCCATGATTAGGCATAAACATTTGACTAATTCTATTTACTCCAGGATACCTTACAGCAACTACTTTATCAACATTGATTCCTATATCATAAAAGGTAGTTATTGCTAGTTGCATTGTTTTACCAGTTAATAAATTATCATCCAATATAATATATTCTTTTTGTTTATCAATACCTAAAAGTTCAATGCCACCAGTTTTAGAAATATCAAAGAATCTTAATTCTAATGATTGTTTTTTAGCATACCCTGTTACATTCTTGTTGAATTTTAATATAGAAACATCATTTATTCTATCATCTATTGATTTCATTATAATTGGCAATTCTAAACCACCATAACATAATCCGCAAATTCCTTTATTAAAAATATTAGAATCTTTTTGTAATATTAAATAACAAGTAATAAAATTTTCAGCAAAATTATCTATTTCTCTATATGCTCTAAAATATTTAGAATAATTTTCTTTGTCAGGTTGTTCAGTAAATTCCAATCTAAACTCATTAGTAATCAAAATTGTATTTTTAATTAAATTTTCTATATCGATACTATTGATTTTATAGTTTTCATTGAATGAAATGTTTTTCATTAAATTTTCAGTACTTATTAAACTATTATATAGTTTGTACATTAATGAATCTTTAGCTAATGTTTCAAAGTTAACCATTATATTTTTTTCTATCTGATTATTAATAATTTGTTGATTTAATAGAATTAACAAATAATTTCTAATATTATCTATTAACCCTAATATCATTTTGGTATTATTTAAGTCGTTTATATCTCTAGTATTATTAATTGCTATTAAAGATTTTGAAAAAAATTCTAGATTATTATTTAACCATTCATATATCATTTCTTTAGTTGTTATATCTTCTCATGTATTTTCGTCATGAATTCTTCGGGATAAAAAATAATAGTATATACCTGAACCTCTTAATAATATATTTTCATTATCATACATTGAATAACACAAACTAGAATCGTTATATGTAAGCCATAGTTGTTTTAGTGGATTATCATCTGGTATGGTAATCCATTCATACATAGGAATCTTTACACTTCCACTTGATGAATCAAATAAACTATTTATTCCATCAACACTCTGAAATTTATTATTAATTAAATTATTAAAATATAAAAGTTTATTATTTTTTCCTTGAGTCATTTTCTTTTCTACTTTTGCATATGCTCTTGCATAATCATTTTGTGTAGCATGTTCTAAACAAATAGTTGGCAATAATTTTATTTTTTTTAATAAATTCAAAGTTCCATTTACACCCTTTATTACCTCACCATCTTCAATGATTGGAAAACATCCATTAATAGCCCCACTTGTTCTGTCAACACTAAACCCTTGTGGACAATTTAACATAGAATAATCATTTCCCAACCTATCACCACAATCTCCAATACGAAGCATTGAGTTTTGTGGAATTCCTATCATTCTTTCCGCTATTTTTATAGCTTTATCTTTAGTAGCAGTTCCTATTTGTAACACTTGTTTACCATTATGCATTCCTATTGTTAAGTTTAAATTTGGATTTTTAGAATCTCTTATAAATGAGTTTATAATTCTAATCATCTCATTATTGATTTCTACATTATTATTTAAAATTATTACTCTTATATTTATTATATTATTAGTTACAGAATCCTTTGAATAAGTAACTTTACAGCAATTTCCTAATGTTGAAGAATTTAATAAATTTATAATTTTTGAATTTATTTCTTCTAATTTAACAAAATCTTCTCTTGATGATATATATTCACTAATATTAAAAAGAGGTTCACCATTATTTCCAGTCATAAATATTCTTGCACCATCGTTTGTAAGTGCGTATATTTTTAATAATTGCTTTTCAGAGACACCATATTTGTATTTTAAATCATCAAGGATATCAGATAATAACTCATTTAACCCAGTCTCTCCCCTTCCTGTAATAAAAACTAATGGAATGTGTTTTTTTAGAATACTTGCTAACATTGGCAAAACACGAGAATCTATTTTTGTTGAATCATCTTCAGTTAATGTTCCATCAATATCAAAACAAATAGCATTATATTTTTGTTCAAGTGCTTTTCTATAGTTATTCATTAATTCTTCATTTATCATAGAACCCCCCTTATAAAATTTTACTTAAAGTTTTTACAGTCTCAAACTGATTATTAGAAGTTAAATCTTCATTGAAGTAAATACCTTTTCCTCCATTTAGTTCCCAATCAATTAAATTTTTAATACTATCATCAATTAATATTTCACCATTATTTAGTAAATAGATTTGGCTTTTTTTAATATGTGGAGGAACAAACAAGACCGGCACTTCTACCTTTCTGCTTCTCAACGCTTTTACTTTAGCTTCCATTTCAATTAAAGTATGAATTTTAGTTAAAATAGCAATCTGTTGTGATCTAACTTGGCATTCTAAAATATATTCAATAGCATTATTTATTACTTGTGATTCTTCTAACAATTGAAACCAATCTAATTTTTCAAAAAATTCATTCCAACTTATATCAGGATTTTGTTTTTTTTCAACAACTCTCTTTTCAGTATCAAATATCACTCCATCAAAATCAATAAATACTTTTTTATCAAACATAATTACCACCTCTTGTAAATATATTATAGCATATATTTAGGAAATATTGTGTCTATATTATTTTTAATTTAGCTTTATCCTATTAATTTCAAAATGTCTAATATCTGCCCTTAATTCACAATAAGCAGTTACATAAAATTTATTATCATAATTAAATATTTGTAAAGGATGAATAATTCTTTCTTGCCATTCTTGATTTAAATTTTTGTATAAAATTTTTATTCGTTCCTTATTAATAATTGCTTCTTTTAAATTCGAGTATATCTTAGATTTATCTAATATGCTAGATTCTAAAAAGTATTTGCTTTTTTCTTCTTCAACATCATTAGCAAATTTAATTTTATTAATTATTTTTTTATATTTTCCAATATCTTCGTATTCTATTTCTTCTAATATTTTATTAACGTTATCCAACAGTTGGAGATCATATTTATTAAAATGATTATATTGATTTTTAACATTTAGTATATAATATCCTCCATTTGGTCCCATAAACGTTTCTATTGGAATACCTGCTTGTTCTAATTCGGCCTTATAATACCTAACCATTCGCTCAGTAATACCTATTTTTTCTGAAAGTTCTTTAACATTATATTTATTACCTGTATTTAGATAATTTAACATTTTAATTGCATTTGAAATTTTTCCCATTCTATCACATCCTTGTTATTATTGTATCATTTAAATTACCAATTTTTTATTTTAACTTTGAGTCTTATCTATTTAAATTTTATTATATTTAAAATTGTTTCTGATTAGATTTCTTTCTCTAATAATTGAGTTGCTTTTTGTTGATTTTCATTAGAACTAGAAACATAATAATTTTTTGGTGTCTCTATTCTAGAGTGACCTAATATTTCTGCTATATCTTTTATTTCTACTCTGCTTCTTAACGCTTTAGTAGCAAAACTACCTCTCAAATCGTAAAACCTATAATTATCACTTCCTAATTCATCATGAATTACTTTATATGGATATTTGACAATATTTGTGCCAATATATGTACCGTCGTATTTAGTAAATATTAAATCAAGATGTATCATTTTTTTAGTTTTTTAATAGTTTCTACTATTCTATATTCAGTTATCTTTCCATACTTGTTTCTTACAGTTTCTAAATGATAAAAATGATATTTATTACCATAGATCTTTTTAAAACTATCTTGTTTCTTTTTATAATTTTTAAAGCTATTAATAATGTGTCACATATATAAACTTTTCTTTCACTATTTATTGTCTTTGAAGTTCCCATAAACCACTTCTGACTTATTGTTATAGTTCTATCTTCAAAATTAATATCATCACAAGTCAACACAAAAATTTCTCAAGTTTTTATTCCGGTAAAACATACAGTAATAAATAAGCATGTAAAAGTTTCATTTCTAACAAATCTGTTTAAGATAATATCAATTTCTCCTTGAGTGTAAATATGCCTAACTATTTTTTTAATTTTACCAAGTTTGGTAGTTCTAAAGTTATTGCAGGATTATAATTAATAAACCCATAAAAATCAGTATCTACTCTAAAAGAAGTTTTTATTACTTTTACAAAATTCTTAAAATATCCATACGAATAATCATATCTCCTACAAATTTCCATTATATATTTATTTAACTGATAACTTGTTATGGTATTTAATCTAAAATATCCTATATCTCCTTTTTAAATATTTATTAGTAATTATTGTTCTATGTTTTAAATTATACTTACAGTAGTTTTCTAATCAATAATCTAAATAATCACCATAAGACATATAAGCTTCAATTTTACATCCTCCATTTTGATATTCATCATATGCCTTTTGTCCAGCAATTTCAGCTGCCTTTTTTGTTTTAAAACTAGACTTCGAAAGATATTTTCTTTTTCCATTTACTTTAGCAACTTCAAAACGATATTTATACACCTTTACTCTTTTTTTAATACTAATCACTCTTGCCATATCTTTTTTTATTAGTTTTATAAAATAAAAAGAATGTTACCATCAAATTATGGTTAGCACCCCTTTATTTATCAATGTTTTCAATAATATTTATAGGCATACGATAACAAAAACAAATTTCGCTACAATTTATAAATCTTTAAAATTTTAATAAACCCCTTATTTTATCAGCTTCTAAGGTAACAATTTTTGTACTTTTTACCACTGCCACAAGCTCTCCAAATCCTTGTATTATCAATATTCTTAATATTTATAATATTATTGATATTTCAACGTTTTTAGGACTAGGCAACTTTTATATTATCAGTATTTATAGTATCATTTTTATTATAAATATTATTCTACTGTGGGCAAATCGTGGACAATGTCCACATCCGTTCACTTGATATGAGCATATCATATTTCTTATATTTTATCCAATGTGCAATTCAAAACTTTTTCATAATCTTTCCTACTATTCTTAATATCTCATTGTCATAAATTTTATTAAAATCTGTAAAATAAAATCTTGTAATTCTTCTGTAATATGCATAGTCTTCCTTTTGATTTTCATAAGCAAATTTACTAATATCATATACTATTTTTGAAAATAAACAGTTTACTGATTTTATAAGTTTTATAAATGAACCTGCTGTAATTTCTGTTGATTCATTTTCAACCATAAAAGTGTAATCAAATAAAGATAATGATCCGCTTCCTGATGATTTATATTTTACTCCATGCATTTTATGCTCATATTTATTTCTTATTTTTCTTATTTTATCTAAAAAATCATAGTTTTCTGATAATATTTGTTCATAATTATCTTTTAAATACAAAATACTATCTTGATATTCAAGAAGTCCATCTCGTTCTTTAAATTCTAATTTCTGTGTTATTTTGTTAAATGAATACGGTATAATTCTAGGAACATCTTGAATCATATCCAATATATCTTTTTCACCACTTTCAAAATCATCAATAACATCTATTCCGCATAACTTAACTAATTTTTGATTTAAATTATATAATGTTTCAAGATAAACAAATAATGCATTTGCTATTTCTTTTGTCATTAAATCACCCTAAATAATTATAACATTCTATTAGTATTTAAACAATTAATTCACTATTATTTATTTTCAATTTGACTTGCTTGATTTAATAATCTATCAAAATCAGAAATATAATTTTTATCTTGGATAATTTTATATTTTTCATACTCACTTTCTGCTTTTTCTACTGCTTGTTTATGTGAAATTTTTCCCTTCCCTTCTAGTACATCATAATGGAATGTTTTTAAAGCATTTTCGACTTCATTTTTCCAATCTTCCATATACATTGTAATATTTCTTTCAGCATTATTTTCAGCAATATCTAAAAACAAATTAACTAAATTATTTAGATTTTTTATTTCTTTTTCATCTAAATAATTTTTTGCAATAATAACATCTGACTTCAATATCTTTCCATCAGGAGAATTTTCCCAAGTAGTAAGTCCCATATTATCCTTATTAGCACTCACTCTATTATAAACAATTTCTGCAGCAGTTTGATGAGTTATCGCATAATGAAATTTATTTTGAACAGTTCTATAAAATGTTATAGCTGTATCGCTATCTTTATCGTAGTCGATTGAACATTCAGCAAATATATCTGTGATTTTTTGATAAAACATTCTCTCGCTTGTACGAATTAATTTAATTCTTTCAAGTAACCTTTTAAAATATTCTTGATCAGATTTCCTTGCTTTCATAAATCTTTCATCATTTAAAGCAAATCCTTGCACCATATAATCTTTAATTATTTTATTTGCCCAAGTTCTAAATTTAATTGCTTTTTTTGAATTTACTCTAAAACCAATAGAAATAATCATATCAAGATTATAGTATGGATAAACCCTTTTAACATTACGATTTCCTTCCTTTTGAACTTGTGCAATTTTTGCACAAGTTGAATTTTCTTCAAGTTCTTCATCTTTATAAATATTATTTATATGTCTAACAATTCCACTTCTATCTATATGAAATAATTTCGCTAAAGCCTCTGTATTTAACCAAACATCTTCATTTTCAAGCAATACTTCAACTTGTGTGTTTCCTTCTTCATCATTATAAAATAAAATATTTCTCTCATTTCCAATTAATTTATTAGTCATTTCTGCACCTCCCTTAAATTAATTTTATTAGATAAATTATAAGTCATATTATACTATTTTTTACTTTAATAAACAACCGAACACTTAAAATTTATCTACAATTTTTATATTGATTTTTTCCTCAACTACCTTACTAACTTTAATTGTATCTTCTTTAGTACTAGTAATATAATAATTTCTTGTTGTTTCTATTCTTTTGTGTCCTAATATTTTAGCAATATCTTTTATTTCACAACCATTTCTTAAACTAATAGTTGCAAAACTGCCTCTTAAATCATAAAATCTACAAGCTATTCCTAATTCTTTATGAATTATTTTAAAAGGATATTTTATAATATCTGTTCCAGCATATGTACCATTATTTCTAATAAATACCATTTCAATCTTATTACTTTTACAGTTACTTTCAATTATTTTATATTCTACTAATCTACCATATTTATTTTTAACTTCTTTTAAAGTATATTGTTTATACATCTTTCCATATTCTTTTTTATATTCAGTTTGCAATTTTTTAAAATTTAATAATACATAATATAATGTATCACAAATATAAATCTTTCTACTGCTACCAGATGTTTTAGTAGTACCTAAATACCATCTACCACTTTCTACTTTATCTTTTGCATATACCGTTTTGTTTATTTTTATTATTCTCCTTTCCAAATCAATATCATCCCAAGATAAGGCAAACACTTCACCAGTTCTCATGCCGGTATAACAAGCAGTTAAAAACGCACAAATAAATACTTTATTATTCTTAAATCTATTTAGAATAATATTTATTTCTTCATTAGAGTAAATATGTCCTATATCGTTTTTTTTAATTCAAACGATAATACTCTGGGTATTTGCAAATCACCTGCTGGATTATGCTTAATAAATCCAAAATAATAAGCTGCATTTCTTAATGAACTTTTAATAACCTTTTGATAATTTCTTAATGCTTCTTTCTTGTTGGATGTGTGATACAATTTTAATAATGCTTGATTAAGAATATATGGTGTTAATTTTGATAATTTATAATTACCTAATTCTTTTTTTATATTACTAAAAGATTCCCTATACCTTTTTGCTGTAAAATATTTATAATTTACTTCAAAATATTCTTTCATCCAATAATCTAAATATTCAGAATACAACATTTCACATTCATTAACTTTTTCTCCATTTATAAATTCATCATAGGCTTTTTGTCCTGCTAAATATGCATCTCTTTTTGTTTTAAAACCTGACTTTGATATTTGTTTTCTTTTTCCGTTTACTTTTCCTGCTTCAAATCTATATTCATATAAGTTTTTTCTCTTTCTTACAGAAATCATTTTATCTTCCTCCTTCATTCCAAAAGCTATTTTACATTAAAAAAGCATTAACAAATTTTGTCAATGCTTTTAATTATTTTCTAATTTTTAGTTTTTCAAATATATATCTTTATAATGATCTATTGATTTTACTATTTTTATATTTATTATATAAACTATAGATAAAGTTATAGTAATCTTCTTTATGTGAATTATAAGTACTTATAATTTTATTTGCTAAATTATATGCATTTTCAAAATCCTCTTTTGTAATTAATCCATGCTCATAAGCTTCTTTCAATTCTTCTTCATCAACTATTGTTGGTTCATGCCCATTAGGAATGAAAACATCTAATTTCATATCAACAAAATATGGATTTTCTGGATTACTAAAATCATTAGTTTTTGTAATGTCAAAATAACTTTCTATTAAATTATCTTGATCATCAAACATAACAGTTAGCCACCAATTTTCTCCTCTAGGAGCAAATATTAAATTCTTATAATTGTTATCTGCTATAGTAACCTTACCAATTGGTGAATCAACTAATAAAGGAGATTCTACTAGTTGCATATCTAAATAACAAACTTTTCCTTCAAAAAATTCATTTTTTTCATCTTCAACTATAACTTCTTTTTTAGTAATTCTTTTCCAGTCGTTTCTTCTTAAATCTCTAAATCCAAAAGTAATACTATTATCTTTCAATTTTATTCTAGTAAGGTATTCTTCATCTGTTTCTCCAACTATAAAAGCTCCACAACCTAATTGAACTATTAATGATGTAGGATTATTTTTATGAACAGATAAATATATTTCATCCTCTCTAATTATTTCTTTGCATTTTTCAATTGCTAAAAGTAGTCCTTGTTTAGCATAGCCTTTACCCCTATATTCAGGCAATATTCCATATCCTATATGACCTGCTCCTTTTCTTAAAAAATCATTCAAATAATGTCTTATTTTAAATAATCCTACTATCTTGCTATCATTCCATAAAAAGAAATAAGTGTCCGGAACATATCCTTCAGGCAACTCTAAACCCTCAGAATTTTTTAATAATTTAGGAATTACTTGGTTTACAAATTCTTCTTTTGTAACATTATAATATTTATTTTCAAATCCATTCTCTTGCGCTGGCATGGACTTTATTGCTTTATATTCTTCTTCAATATCCTCAAAACATATCTTTTTTAAATAAAGCATACTATCAACTCCTACATATATTATACCATTAATTATATAAAAAAGGATGTCCACATTATAAATGTTGTCTACATCCTTGTTTTATTTAGGTTTTATTAATATTACGTGGACAAGTTGTAAAACTCGAACCAACTTACTAATTTTCAAATTTTAAGTTTTCCCTTATTTTATGCTACTTTCCACAGCATTGCTTGTATTTCTTACCACTACCACATGGACAAGGATCATTTCTACCAATTTTTTGACTTTTTTTCTGGACTTTTTTATGATCCTTACTATCATTAGTAACAACCGATTTAGCTATTTGTTTTCTTTCTAA
>JAGHHB010000081.1 GCA_017887885.1 Bacilli bacterium
CTATTGCTCTTTCAGTTTTACCTGACTTCTCATCCACACGTTCAGCTACAACTACAAACCTAAAATCGACCATTCCATCTTCAAAACAAATCAACCCAGGATCACAAAGTGCCTCATCTTCTTCAGGATTAGAACCACAAAGTTTTATTATTCTTATGTCTTCACATAAAGATGCATAATATCGACACGAACGTATTTTTACTGCTAAATACAATTTTGGATCATTCATATTATTATTCATATTTTCCCCCCCCTTTCGAATGGCTTTATTATATCATATTTATCACTCTTGTCAATTACTAAAAGATATTAAATCAGGTTAAAGACCTGAAAATAATTATAAAATATAGATTTATCTTATATTTTATATAGGTTAATCTATATTTTATTATTAAACATTTACTCTTTTAACTTAATGATAAATAACATATTAAATTTACTAATGACTTTTCGAAATTATATGATATTATCTTTCTAATACGTTTCAAACTTATGTTATTATAAAATGCCTTACCATTCAATAATAGTTAAGTTATCAAATCTTTCTTTCCATCTATTAGTTTTTTATCATATAATTCTTTTATATTACCATTATGTTTAATAGGTCTAATTATTCTACTAAATATATCACTTAAACCATATGGGGCATAAATTTCAATATTGCTATTTTTTTGTCATTCCTATTGCATGTATTGTTGCAATCCATTTATCATCAATAGCATCTTCAGAATTAATTCAATAACTACTGATCATGGGGGGGAAAATTTGCTGAATTCCTAGAAATCATCAAAATTACAGGAGCTAAATTCTATTTCTGTCATCCATATGCTCCTTGTGAAAAGAAGCAAATGAAAAATATAATAGCATTATAAGATATTTTATCCCTAAATCAACTCTTATTAAAAATTATACAGTAAATGAAATAAATCATGTATGTCATTGGATGAACAACTATCCAAGAAAAGTACTTGACTATTTAACTCTAAAAGAAGCATTAGAAAAAGAGTTGAATAATCAACACACAAGAAGCAATTAATGCATTATTCCAATTTCTCTATTGGTAATGGGACCCCCCAGCCAGTTAAGTAATGAAATATGTCTGCCCATTACAAATAGATTTTCTCGACATAAAATTATACATTAATTTAGGTATTGAAATTATCACAAAAGTTGCACTTGACTTAAAAATTTAAGACTTTTTTCTAAACTCTCTAAAAAATATTATTACTTTCTATGTATTTTAATATGATTTCAAGTTCATTAAAGAATAGATAAGTTATGCCATTTATTTCTAATTTATGTAGTTTTATATAAGTAAGATTTATTCTAAAAATATGAATAACATTGTTTCATTTATTATCTGCATAATTAACTAAACTTCTTTCAAGCATATAAAAAAGGTTAACCAAATTAACCTTTTTTATTTAAAGTCGATTAGTTCGACTAATTTCCCGATGGTGCAGGAAAGGAGATTTGAACTCCCACGACTTATTATCACTACCACCTCAAAGTAGCGCGTCTACCTAATTCCGCCATTCCTGCTAAAAAGATGGTGCCGATTGGCAGAATTGAACTGCCCTTTGAAGCTTACCATGCTCCCGTACTACCACTGTACTAAATCGGCATTAGAAATTAATATTAAAATAATATTAATTTACCTAAAACAATTGACGCAAGTAATATTCTATAAAAAGCAAATATTGAAAAATCATGTTTTTTAATATATCCAAGCAAAAATTTAATAGCTACTAACCCCATTGCAAAAGAAGAAACAATACCTATAATAACCTCTTTTGTAAATACCAAATCGCTCATCTTAAAAATAGTAGCACCACATATAATAGGAACTGATAATAAAAAGGTAAATTTGGTAATAGCTTCTTTAGAAATGCCTTGAAGTCTTCCCGCTAGGATTGTTGTGCCGCTTCTAGAAAAACCTGGTATTACAGCAAAAGCCTGTGATATACCAACAATTACGGCTTGTTTTAACGTTATATTTTCAAAACTAGTTTCCTTTTGATAATGTTTTTCTGCCCACTTATCACCTAGATAAATGAACAAGCCCATAATTGCTAAAGCAAGAGAAATTATAAGAATGTTATTTCGAATTGCATCTTCAATAATATCATCTAGCAAAAGACCTGCTAAAGCACCCGGTATTGTTGCTATTATTAGATACCAAAATATTTTCCCATTAGTCGTTTTTTCTTTATTCTTAATATCTTTAGCGGCACTAAATAGTAAAACTAACCAGTCTTTAAAAAAGACAACTAGAACAGATAACATTGTCCCAAAGTGAAGAGCTACATCAAAAGCTAAATCAGATGATTCCCACCCAAAAAGATACGGTAAAAGGATCAAATGGGCGGATGATGATATTGGCAAAAATTCAGCTACAGCTTGAATAATTCCCAAAATTATGGCTTTAAAGACAGTCATAGCTCTACCTCTTAATTATTATCCTTTAACACTGCAAGAGCTTTTCGCATTGAAAGATCATATTTTACTACTTCCCGTGATCCTAATTCTTTAAGTAATTCTTCCTCACTTATTTTATACAACTCACTCATTCTTTTAAGTTCATCATTAATTTCTTCTGGAGTTGGATCTATTTTTTCTTCTTTAGCAATCGCTTCTAATAAGTAGCGATATCTTACTCTATTTTCCGCTTCTTTTTCCATATCCTTAAGGATATCTTCTTTTTTTACACCGGCATAATTAAAATATAGTTCTTCACTAATCCCCTGCATTTGCAATCTTTGAATAAACTGCTTATACATTCTTTCTACTTCAGCATCGATTATTTCTTTGTCTAACTCTATAGTCATGTTTTTTGCAGCAGCAGCAAGTAATGAATCAATAAATTTATTTTCACTATCCTTCTCTTTTTGAGTTTTAAGTTCTTCTTCAACTGCCTTTTCTAATTGCTCACGATTCGATACCCCTTCCATGTCAAGATCTTTGAAAAATTCTTCTGTTAATTCTGGGATAACTCTTCTTTTGATATCATGAAGAAGAACGTTAAAGACTACCTTTTGGCCCGCTAATTCTTTGGCCATATAATCTTCCGGAAAAGTTAACTCTATATCTTTACTTTCTCCTTTTTTCATACCAATTATTCCTTCTTCAAAACCAGGTATAAATGAATGACTACCTATTTCTAAAGAATAATTTTCTGATGATCCGCCTTCGAAAGGAACGTTATCTTTGAATCCTTTAAAATCGATGA
>JAGHHB010000082.1 GCA_017887885.1 Bacilli bacterium
GAGCAACAGGTCCAACAGGATCACAAGGTGTAACTGGCCCAACGGGTCCACAAGGAGCAACAGGCCCAACAGGTCCAGCAGGACCAGGAACTGAATTAAATAGTTATGCTATGGTCCATGATGAAAGTGATTCAACAGTAGGGGTACAACAACCATTCTTATTTCAAAAAACAAATATATCTAATAAAATAACATATAATCCTAATACTGGTGATTTTTCAATACCTGAAGCGGGTATCTACATTATTCATTGGTGGATTAATGTTAGAAATAGTAATAAAAAAGAAGCTGATTGTGAACCAAAGGCACTAGGAGCTGAATTACATCAATTCTGGCCTAGTGACGTGTTAATTGCTCATTCATCAACTCACAATAAACTAACTTGTTGTGATACAGGAACAATTAATGGAAATGCTATTTTTGAAGCACTACCTGGAGCAAGTTACCGTTTAATTAATACTTCTGAAGTAGATATTAAACTAGTACCAAATGATTTATACTCTGCTTCCGTATCAATCACAAGAATTGCATAATTTAAGGAAATTATCTTTCCCGGCTACTAACAAAATGTTAGTAGCTTTTGTTATAGTTTTTTAAAATTTCACTATTAGTAATTTTGAAGATTATTTTAACAGAAAAATAATAGAAATTTTTAAGTATCTAACGTTTTTTATTAGGAATAATACGAAGATTTGGATCTCGAGTAAATTCTTTTGCTGCAGTATATACCGGATCTAAATTAGGATCATATCTATTTTCTTCGATATACCCAACTTTAGATGAATATTGGTAGTCAATTATTAACATCAAAGTGGTGTCAATAATTTTGCCTTCACATAATATCCAAGTATGACTACCGTCTAAACAATTTTTTGAATTTTTTAAAATAGGAAGAATCCCTCCACATAAGTAGCAACGATCTAAAGAATAACTTAATTGTTTAGCTGCTACTGTACAATAACCGATATTGGCACCATCAATAAAAACGTCGACGAAGTTATTAATTACTCTTATATTTTGAGATCGAATCTTTTCCCATAATTCTCCAGAAAATCCTCTTATCATATTTTGAGCATATCCTTCTTCAATAATCTTTCTAAACTTTTCATCACTTATGAGTAGTCTCTTTAATTCATCATAACATTTATAAGTTACTTTATCATCATCAATTAGTTTTCTTATTATATCCATATATTATGGTTCTCCTTCTTCTTTTTATTCGTCAATTAATTGAAAGCCAAAAACTCGTTTATCGTTTCATATCAACTCTGGTAGGCAACTTTTTAGCTAAATTTGCTGTTTCCTCACTAAAAAGTAGTTCGGGTCTAATGTGAAAAGAATTGGCAATGAAATCTATATTTTTACAAGTTAAATTAGCATTGCCCGTTTCAATAACACTAATGTAGGCCATTTTAAATTTAGTTTTATTAGCATATTGTTCTTGAGTTAAATTATTTTGATATCGATACCATTTGGTATTAAGTCCGATTAACTCCATCGAAGTCATACTGGTTCTCCTTTACTCACAATTAATATAACGTAAATTATGTATTACAAAGATTAAAATAATTGCTACTAACTATTTCATACTTATTATAGCATGGTTTTAAAAGTTTATCAAATATACTTGTTTTTCTATTTTTATCTCGAATCATAATTATTTAGCAAAGTAGTAGCTTTTTATAATAGTTTTTTCTGTTCTTGCTTTTTATCTGATCTAATGAAAATATAAAAAATACTTGATAATTATAAATTGGGAAGATTACTCTTGAAAAAAACTATTCTCTTATATTCATAACTAATTTCAACTTTTAATATTAGATTATCTCCATCTTATATTTATAGTTTACTGGTATCAAATAATTTATTCTGTGTATCTATTATCGTATTCAGTAAAAATATAATCGTTATCATTGATAAAAAATTTATAGGCCTATTTAAACATTTTGTGATTTTTCAATAACTCTAATACGTAACTAGTACATGTTATTTCTCTTTCACTTTTCTTTTGTTTAACAGAGCTAATAATGTATCTATTATCAATTCTAGATTTAACAAAAGCGTCCTCAATACTAATTGACCTCGATACCAATTAATATCACACCGTTTAATAGCAAGAACTTTTTCTCTATGAGAATCTATATTCATCATAAAAGAAACCATAGCATATATAACCCATTAATTTAAAAGAAATAATTGATGTTAACGAAGAAAACAGTTTTCAAGTATCAAATAGAACTATTAAGAAAATATAATTTTCCCTAGCAATGGCAATGAAAAGCCTAGTAGAACCAAAGAAACTGTTACTTATGAAAATGGGCATCTAATCGCCCCAACATACAGAGAATTAGAACTCATGGACTTAATTGTAGCTGTTATTAGCGATAAATTATCAAAAAGTGAACTACTACTCGATATCACCCGAAGTGTATCTGTTCTTTCAGTATTAAAATAGAGTAGCGGGTTAATAAGGTATATATTAATATATCTTATTTTTTAATTATATTTACACTACAGATGTAAACAAATAGGTTACATAATACTAGATAAACTAGCGATATAATGAAAACATAGAAATTTATATCAATCAATATTTTAATGACTATAATAAAAAGTGAAAGGAAGGAAAAATGAATAAGGATTTAAATGACGATTGGACTTTAGATTGGGATGAATTATTCTATGGTGCTGCAATTAGATTCTTCGAAGATGACAAAAAATATTTAGTTGTTGGTTTTGATGAAAATAACGATTTCCGTGAGCTATTTCTAGATGATGAGCCAGATGAAAAATTTTTTGAAAAAGCACGAGATATAGACGGTTATAAAGCGGTTGCTATTTTTAAAAGAAGGGGTAGTGAAAAAGATTTTGAAGAACCAAGAAAATCACTAATTTACATTGATTCATTTAATACATTAAATTAAGGAGGATAAATAATGAGCGATGATTCTAAAGATAATGGTGTTGAAGTAAATTATACAGGAAATGAGTTGTTCCGTATAACAAGTAGCGATGGTAGTTATGATGGGAAGATTTCCGCTAAAGGTAATGGATCTTTTGATGTATATACGACTAGATCAGGTTGGAAAGATCATTCTCACACTCACTACGATAGTAATGGAAATAAAACTTATGATAGGCCTGAAGGTTCAAGTCATTCGTGGTCACATCGTCAAAAAGATTTTGCTTTAAGACGGTTACAAACTTTGTCATTTGAAAATTTACAATACATTGAGAAAATGTCTTCAAATGATTATTTAAAAGCGGCAGCAAGACACTTTATGACTTTTAACGATAGTGAAGAAAGACAGTTAGCTAAAATAAGAATATTAACTAGATAGTAAGAAAAGAAACCATTGAGAAACTAACTTCTTGATAGTTTCTTTTTTATATCTATAGAAAATTTTAAAAGATAAATAATGTACTTATCTTATTTAAGGAGGTGTACTATATAGATACAGTTCCATCAACTTGTATGCTTTTATTAATTTTCAGTTCTATTCCCTTAAGATTTTAGAGATTAATTCTTTGACGCTTCTTTTAATAATTCATAGTTTGGTATTAGTTCTATTATTCTATAATCCATATCTTTCTTTTTTAGTTTTTTCTTGCATTTATAGGAATATTTATAATTTTTATACCATTAATAGAAAATATTTTTTCATTTTAAACTTGCAAATCATTTGGACTATCTAAATAAATTGATTTTATAGGTTTAGAATATCTCACAAGATAAATTGTTGTTTTCATCAAATTATCATCCTACAAGGCAATTATAGCATAAGTGGTCAGAAATGATCATATAACTCAATTTATTTTCAATAAAAAATCTAGTACAATAATATACTAGATCTATATATTAAATCGCTATAAATAGCGAGCCTTTGTCTGGCAGAGCATCTTTACCCAAAAGCGAACTTTCTAGTACTTCTGGTCTTGGTATTTTCTTCTCGTATGGCTTATTTTGGGTATTAAATACTATTGTAATACTGTCATCATATAAGAATATTTGATATATCAATGTATTAATTAACAATTTACGATATTTTATATCATTAATATTACCTTTTCTTAATTGTACTAAGAAGAACTTAACTTCATTAATTGTAAGTTTTATATGTTGACTTTCTTCAATAACAATTTCATTTGTGATTCTCTGACGCTCTACATCCATTTTATTTAATTCTTCAAAAATTGATTGTTTAACCGAATCAATATTACATATCTTTAAGCTATCAAGTAAGTTTGCCTTTTGCTTTTCGTTCTCTTTCAATAATTTATTTAATCTTCTTAAATTACTACTATCTTTCTCTTGATTAGCTAATTCAACAACTTTATTAGCTATTTGCTTAATATTTTCATCAGTTAAAATATTTCTTGCTTGTTCTACTACTAAGTCTTCAATATAATCTTTTTGTACTGCTTTTTTATCACATAATTTTTTTCGAGCATTATTACACATATAGTAATTATGTAATTTTCCAGTTTTAGAAGTACCACTATATCCAGTCATCATTTCCTTACAATGTCCACAGAATAGTTTAGTAGTTAAAAGATACTCGGTCTTAGCTCTTGCTCTTGCAGGTGCTTTTTTATTTTTAAACATTATATCTTGTACCTTATTAAAGGTATCATCATCAATGATTCTTGGTATGCCACCTATGGTATCCTTGCCATTATAAGAATAAATACCTACATATCTTTTATTTAATAGAATATTTCTAATACTATTCTTATTAAATTCCCCACCAGTAGCTGTTTTAATATTAATCTTATTTAAGTATCTAATAATATCTGCCATTAAATATCCATTTGTGTACATTTCAAATATCTTTTTTACTACTGGTGCTGCATTTTCATCAATAGCAAACTTCTTCTTTTTAACGATTTTCCCAGTTGCATCGGTGATACTACTTTCAACTTCTACTAATTTAAAACCTAATGGAACAGTACCACCATTATAATAGCAATTATCAGCATTAATCTTCATTCCTCGTTTAACTTTTTGTCCTAATTCAACTGAAAAGTATTCTGCCATACCTTCTAGGACACTTTCCATTAAGATACCACTTGCATCATCATTAATATTTTCACGAGCAGAGAATACTCTAACACCATTTTTCTTCAAATGCCTTTTATTAACTGCACTATTATATCTATTACGAGCGAATCTATCTAATTGATAAACTAATACGCCTTCAAAGTTTCCTTTATCACTATCACTAATCATTTTCAAGAACTCTGGTCTATCATCACTAGTACCACTTTGTGCTCGATCTATGTATTCATGGACAATAGTGTAATTATTTAACTTTGCATAATTTCTACAGACTTCTAATTGTCCTTCTATTGATTGTTCATTTTGATTATGTGAGCTATATCTAGCATAAATGACAACATTCATTTTTTACCACCCAACTTTTTAAATTTATTCGCTAATTCTGTAGATTCGGTAGATATTGTATATAAAGAGGTATATATTCTTTCTTTAGGATAAAATGGATGAAAAAACTTATCCTCATCTTCAACTATAAGACCTCTTGAACGACCATGTTCTAGGAATGCATTACTAATTGCTTTTTCTTTTACAGCCAAATTATAAAAATCGTAATAAGAATGCAATAAATTTATAAAATCTAATGACAATTCTGGTTCTAAAAACTTATTTAATACTAACAAAAATTTTTTATCTTTATCTTTAGTTTTTTCAAGTAAATTTAAAGAATCATCAGAAAGTCCAATTAATTTTTTTATATCATCATATTCAGGTTTATAACTTTCTGTACCAAAGTAAATATAATCTAATGATACATTACACAATTTACAATAAGCAAGTGCATAATCAATAGACAAACCAGATTCATATTTTCCATTTTCCAAATTACTAATAAACTGCTTACCACGGTATTTATCATTGACCTTATCATCCTTAGAAATGTCTACGCCAAATCTTATTTGTTCTAATTTAGAAAACAATTTAGGTTGTGTTAGTTTTTCTCTTTTTCTTAATTTACGTAATCTACTACCTATTTCTTTTAAGTAATTCTCATTAAACATGATAACACTCCTTTTTTTATTAAAGTAATAATATTATATAACATTTTTCTTTTATCGTAAATAATATATTGCAATTTTATGATAACAAATAATTTGCTATAATATTTTTGCCAACCGAAAAAAGGCCTTTATTCGAGACAAAATGATTGCTTTAAATTCGTTTTAAACTAATCTGTGAAAGGAGATGCAATATGATACTTAGTGATGAACAGATTAAGCAAATAGCCAATAGTATTGTTTTAGATGTCCATCACTATATGATTGAGCATCAAGAGGAATATGAAAAGTTTTTATCTGAAGAAATGCAAAAAGCAATTAAACAAGATGATCCATCATTATTAAAGTCATCTGAACAGGAAGGAGGTATAAATTGAGACTTACATTAAGAAGGCTGAGAGAAAAAAAGGGTTGGACTCTAGATACTGCTTCAAAAATCTTTGGTATCTCAAAAAGTAAACTTAAAAATTATGAGGAGTATAAAGATGTTCCAACTTATAAAGAATTAGAAACTATTTTGAAGATAACTGGATTCTACTTCGATGAGATAGGATTCATAATACTAAGAGATATTGAATCTCATTATAAAGGTAACAAATAAAGGAGAAATAAATATGTTAAATCAAATAGAAGAAATCAGACTTGATTTAGGTTGGTCGTTAGAAGACCTTGCTAAAATATCAGGTTTTGATGTAGAAACAATAATCGAAATCGAAAATGGTCAATTTCCAAAAGAATCATGGATTTATAACCGTGTATTAAATATCATAGATGACAACTATGAAGATTATGATTTTAGTTAATAGGAAGAGAGGAAAAGAAAATGGAAGATAATATTAATAACATTAATTCTGCAAGTATAGATAATATACTTGCAGAATTAACTGTACCTTATAATGATTACGAGGTACTTACAAGAGATACAGAAGAATTACGTTTAGTTAATTACTTCTTTGATAGTATAAGCTGTCACGATAAAGGAGTTGAAACCTTGCTCTATCAAGCGATAGGTGCTTGCATAAGTCGTGTTGCCAAACCTAACAAAGCTATTATACTGAAAGGAGATGGTCGCAACGGGAAGTCGAAGGTTCTACGTATCATCGAAGCTTTATTGAAAGAAAATCAGTGTTCTCATGAACATTTAGAGAAAATATCAGGTAGTAAAGCTGGTGCTAAATCAACTATTAAAGCATTGAAAGGCTGTACCGTAAATATAGCTGAAGATCAAAAACCCTGTCGATTTATAAACACATCGTACCTAACGAGAGCGATATCAGGTGAACCAATTGCTATTAAAGAAAATGATATACTTGTTCCTTATGCTACAATGTTATTTACAGTAAATGAAGTGATTGATTTTCACGAGACAGGGCTCTATATTACAGATCGATGTATTGTAATACCATTCAATGCCACATTTACTGATGATAATAATAACAGAGATATTCATATTGGAGAGAAATTATGTGATAAAAAAGCATTACAAATCATAGCTACTAGAGCAGTCAAAGCATTTAGTGAAGTATTAGCTAGAGGTAAATTTACTATTCCTGAAGTTGTTGAATTAGAAACCAAGAAGTATTTCATGGAATGTAATAATGTAGCTGAGTTTTGTAGCTTATATCCAATTGAAACTATTATTACAAAAGAGGGGTATTTTAATGAGTATCGTAAGTGGTGCAAGCATAACAACAAAGAGGCTGTATGCAATACCAAGTTTGGTAAAGAAGTATTAGCTTTGGGGTATCGTGCAGAGAGATATTCATATAACAACGATAGAAAGACTTATTATGCGAATCCAAATTTTGATAACAATGATAGTCAGTCTGTATATAAGAAATATCTTGAAACATATCAGATATCTGAAGATGCTGCTAAATCATACGATGATAATATTTTAAGAGATGTTTGTGGCGCTATTCCATTTAATGATTACTTATGTGAACAATTATATAATAACAATATTGAGAATCAAATTGTAGAATAGCAATATTATAGCTCTACAAGGTCATAGCAAGACTTTGGAGAGCTTTTATTATATACGGCAATAAAAAAATTTGTAAAATAGAATATACCTCACAAGCCTTTTAGAGGCTCTCCTAGAAGCAATATTAATTAATAGTTATATTGCTCTTTCTTGCTTATAAATGCTTATGTAAGTACCGAAAATATGGTATAATGTTATATGTAGATATTTAAGTTCTTATCAGGAGGTGAAAGTATGTTTGAAGAACTTGTAGATATTAAGGAGAATAATATTAAAATATTTGATTATGAATTGTTGAAAATTCTTTTAAAAGATAACACTACTGGCAAGAACATACTTTGGGCCACTGACAATTATATTAATCGTGGTATTCAATACGGACCAAAAAAAGAAATACTTCCTGAATTAATTACTGGTCATATGGGTAATATAATTAAACCTCGTACTATGAAAAGTAAAGCAGAACAAATAAAAAGATCTAGAGACAAGGCTGAAGTATTTACTCCTGCCTGGATATGTAATAAACAAAATAATTTAATAGATAATAGTTGGTTCGAATATGAAGATGTTTTTAATAAAGAAACAGAATGTGGATGGAACACATTAAAAAGAAAAGTACCATTTAAAAATAAAACTTGGGAAGACTATATAAAATCAATGAGATTAGAAATAACATGTGGCGAAGCACCATACTTAGTCAGTCGATATGATACTACAACTGGTGATATTATTCCAGTAATGGAAAGAATCGGTCTATTAGATAGAAAATTTAGAATAATCAATGAAAATGTCGACGATTATCAAGAATGGTTAAAATGGGTTATTATTGCATATAAAAGTATTTATGGTTACGAATGGCAAGGAGATAGTTTATTAATAGCAAGAGAAAACTTATTATATACATTTTCAGATAACTATATGTACAAATTTAATAAGAAACCATCAATAGATGAAATAAAAGAAATTGCTACTATAATTTCTTATAATTTATTTCAAATGGATGGTACTAAATATGTTATACCATACAGTTGCAAAAATGAAGTTGTTACTCAAATGACATTATTTGGCGATGAAGTTACGAAAATCGAATGTCAAGGTTGCAAAAAAGGGAATATAAGAAATCATAATGGAATTTATGCAAAAGTAATGAACTGGGAAACAAATAGAAAAATTAAATTCATTACTGTAATGAATAGGAGGAATAATGATGAAAAAATTTGAATCAACTTTTGAATATAAACTAATTTATATATTTAGAATAAATGATAAAGAACACACTAATTGTTTAAAGATAGGTGATGCTACAATTAGTACGCAAAAAAACTTCTTAGATTTACCTAATAATTGTTCTGAATTAAATAATGCTGCAAAAAAAAGAATTAATGAATATACCTCAACAGCAGGAATTAATTATGATTTGTTGCATACAGAGATTGCAGCTTATGTATGTAATAATAAAAATAATAAAAAATATGGAAAAGTAATAGCATTCAGAGATTATAAAGTCCATGATGTATTAAAAAGAAGTGGAATAGAATGCAAGTATTTTAATACAGATAGAAGACAAAATGAATGGTTTATAACTGATTTAGAAACTGCAAAACATGCAATTGAAGCTGTTAAAAATGAAAAATCAGCATTAAATAATTCTGAAATAAGTAATTATAAAAATCCAATAATTTTTAGACCTGAGCAAAAAGAAGCAATAAAACAAACAATAGATAGATTCAAAACAGATAAACAAATGTTATGGAATGCAAAAATGAGATTTGGAAAAACTTTAACAGCACTACAAGTTGTTAAAGAAAAAGAGTTTAAAAGAACAATAATAATAACACATAGACCAGTAGTAAGCGATGGTTGGTTTGATGATTTTTATAAGATATTCTATGATAGAGATGACTATTTTTTTGGTTCTAAAACTAAAGGTAAAAAAATAGATGAATTAATAGAAAATGATTTGAATTTTGTATATTTTGCATCTATGCAAGATTTACGTGGTTCTGATATTGTTGGAGGTAATTTTAATAAAAATGATAAGATATTTAATATAGATTGGGATTTTGTTGTAGTTGATGAAGCGCATGAAGGTACGAAAACTGAATTAGGTAAAAATGTATTATCAAAAATAATAAAAAATGATTCAGATTATAATACATATGTATTACAATTATCTGGAACACCATTTAATTTAATCACAGATTTCAAAGAAGAAAATATATATACTTGGGATTATATAATGGAACAAGAAGCTAAGGATAATTGGAATAAAAATAATTTTGGTGATTCAAATCCATATGAAGAACTTCCTAGATTAAATATTTTTACATATCATATTGAAAAAGATTTGCCTGAATATATTGACGTAATGGATAAAGCATTTAATTTCAAAGAGTTTTTTAGAACATGGTCAGGTGATATTAAAAAAGATTTTAAACAAATCCCAAATGATTCAGCTGTTGGTAAATTTGTACACGAAAAAGATATTATTGGTTTTTTAAATTTAATATGCAAATTAGATGAAGATTCAAATTATCCATATTCAACAGATGAATATAGAGATTATTTTAGACATTCATTATGGGTACTGCCTGGTGTTAAAGAAGCAAAAGCATTGTCTTCACTATTAAAAGAACATAAAATTTTTAAAAACTTTAAAATAGTTAACGTTGCTGGAGACGGAGATGAAGAAATCGATACATCAGATGCATTAAAATCAGTGAAAGAAGCTATCTCTAATAGTCCTGAAGAAACTTATACAATTACTCTTTCATGTGGTAGACTAACTACAGGAGTATCCATACCAGAATGGACAGCTGTATTCATGCTTGCAGGTACATATTCAACAGCAGCTTCACAATATTTACAAACAATATTTAGAGTGCAAACTCCTGCTAATATAAATGGTAAAATTAAAAATGAATGTTATGTATTTGATTTTGCACCAGATAGAACTTTAAAAATGATTGCGGAATCTGTACAGTTATCTTCTAGAGCAGGTGCAAATAACTCATTAGCTGAAATATCATTAGGTAAATTTTTAAATTATTGTTCAGTTGTGTCTATTGATAATACTGGAATGAAAGAATACAAAGTAGCATACTTACTTCAAGAACTAAAGAAAGCTTATGCAGAAAGAGTTGCTAGAAATGGATTTGATGATCCAAAGATATACAATGATGAATTACTTCAATTATCTGAAATTGAATTAAAAGAATTTGAAGGATTAAGAACTATTATAGGTGAGTCAAAGCAATCAAAAAAAGTTGAAAAAATAGATATAAACAATGAAGGATTTACTCAAGCAGAATTAGAAGAAGAAAAAAGGCTAAAAAAGAAAAAAGAGAAAGAATTAACAGAAGAAGAATTAAAAAGAAAAGAAGAACTTAAAGAAAAAAGAAAAAATAGAGATTCTGCTATTTCAATATTGAGAGCCATTTCAATAAGAATGCCATTATTAGTTTATGGAATGGATAAAGATATAAATACTGAAATAACAATAGATAATTTTGCTGATGAGAATTTTATAGATGATTTGTCATGGAATGAATTTATGCCAATGGGTGTAACTAAAGAAATTTTTAGAAAATTTTCGAAATATTATGATAAAGATATTTTTGTTGCCGCTAGTAGAAGAATTAGAAATATATCTAAAACTGCAGATGAATTAGAACCTACTGAAAGAGTAAAAAGAATTGCTTCTTTATTTAGTACATTTAAAAATCCTGATAAAGAAACAGTTTTAACACCATGGAGAGTTGTAAATATGCATCTGAGTGATACTATAGGTGGTTATGATTTTTATGATGAACAACATATAAACATGTTAGAAGAGCCTCGATTTGTAGATAGAGGAAAAGTTACCAAAAATATATTTGATTCCAAATCCAATATAATGGAGATTAATTCTAAAACTGGTTTATATCCTTTATATATGACATATTCCTTGTATATGAAAAAAATAGCAGAAATTGGAGTTGATAATGTTACACTTGAAGATAAACTTAATATATGGGATGAAGTTGTTAAAAATCAGTTGTTTATTGTTTGCAAAACTCCAATGGCAAAACAAATAACTAAAAGAACCTTGCTCGGATATAGAGATGGTCAAACAAATATGCATTCATTTGATGATTTAGTGATGCAAATTAAGGACAAACAAGATAGACTAATTCAAAAGATTAAATCAAGTAATTTTTGGAACAAGGGAGGAAATGAAGATATGAAATTCAATGCTATAGTTGGTAATCCACCATATCAAGAACAAGATAGAGGAACAAATGAATCAGATAGCGTATCAAGAACAAGTGCAGTATCAGTTTATCAATATTTTGTTCAAAGTTCTAAAAAAATATCTGATCAATACGTGTCTTTAATTATTCCAAGTAGATGGATGACAGGTGGTAGAGGCTTAGATGATTTTAGAGCAGAAAATATAAAAGATACTAAATTTGCTTTAATACACGATTATGAAAATGACCAAGAAGTTTTTCCTAACACAGATATTGGTGGAGGTATAATGTACTTCTTATGGGATTCATTACATGATGGTGAACTTGATTATTATTTACATAATGGTAATTCTGTAGATTATTCAAGAAGATTTTTAGATACTGGAGATAATATTGTAATAAGGGATTATGCATCTGCTCAAATATTAAAGAAAATAAACTCAGATGAAACTTTTATGGAATTAGTGTCTTCGAGAAAACCATTTGGTTTTGGAGCTGATATTACAAGAAAAAATCCAGATAAATTTGTAAATGAACAAGACAACGAGCATAATGTTAAATTTTATTGTTGGGATGGAGTTCCAACAATAAAATACATGAATGATAATGAAATAAAAGATAAAAAATTATTAAAATCATATAAGGTCTTTATATCTAAAACAGCTGATCCTCCAATTAGATTTGGTAGAGAAAATAAAGATATCTTACGAAAACCTTTTTTAGGAGAACCATTAGATGCTTGTAGTGAAACATATTTAACAATTGGATGTTTTGATGATAAATACCAAACTGAAGCAATTCAAAAATACATTAAAACCAAATTTTTCAGATTTTTAGTTCTACAAAAGAAGAAAACTCAAAATGTATCAAAAGGAGTGTTTGAATTTGTGCCAATGCAAAACTTTAAACAAAATTCTGATATTGATTGGAGTACATCAATAATTGATTTAGATGAACAATTATTTAAAAAATATGGATTTAGTTCTGAAGAAATTTATTATATAAATAATAAAGTGGATTATTTTAGTGAATAAATAGTTATAATAAAAAGAGATCCTATTAATTAAAGTCTCTTTTATTATGGAATTTTGCTATGACACTATGTCAAAAAGCAAATATTAATTTTAGGTCATAAGAAAACTATAGTCAATTAACTTAATAACCAACTATAGTTAGTTCTTACAATTTATATGATTAATTTAATATAGTTATATTTAAGTATTTCATTTTTATTTATTTGTCTTCTTTATTTTTTATTAATATTATTCATAGTGTATTTATTGATTTAATTTCGGTTTTTAATTTGATTAATAGTATTCTTTATATTAGTATTTATATTGTTTTTAGTAGTATCTTTATTATGATTATTCATATTATTATTTCACCCACTTATCCTCAACTTTTCACGGAATCCGATAAAATGTTATCTTAAAAATTTTTGTTGCCTTTATCATCTCCTCTTTATATTAATATATACGAACTAAATATCAGTACTAAATAACTTTGTATCAACTAAGCCATATTCTATTGCTTCATCAGCATTGAACCATTTATCCTTTAGTTCAATATCTTCTCTTATTCGTTCAACACTTTTACCTGTGTTATCAGCAAGAATTTTGATAAGTCGTTCGTTTAAAGTATTGGAATGTTCAAAACTAATTTTCATCTCTCCAATCTTCCCCATATTATACGAAGAAACTTCATGTATCATTACTTCACTATTAGGAGTGATGAATCTCTTACCTTTAGTTCCACCACTAAGTAATACGGCAGCCATTGAAGCACAACGACCTAAACAGATAGTCCTTATGTCACTTTTAACCATCTGCATAGTATCGTAAATTGCTATGCCATCTACGACAGTACCACCTGGTGAATTAATATAAAATATTATGTCCTCTTTACTTTTAGTAGCATCTAGCTGTAATAATTGTTCTACTATTTGTTCTGATGTTTCCTTATCAACAGTTTTATTTAACCGAATAATACGATTATTAAACAGATTAACTTCAGAAGGTGTTTTTGGTTTAGTTTCTCTTGTGATTTTCTGCTTCTTCTTAGATTTAGTTTCTTTCATACTAATCTTCCTTTTTGTTTGATAAGAATGTTAATTTTTCTACGATAACTTCCATTTTATTCTTTGTCATTTGAACTCTACCTTTAACACCAACTAGATCACCATTTTTACAATACTCACAAGTGGTTTTAGCTATTGAATTCCATAAGAC
>JAGHHB010000083.1 GCA_017887885.1 Bacilli bacterium
AATGGTTAAAAAACAAATTAAACGAAGAAGGCAGTCAGTTGGTTAGCAATACTAACCAACTGAAAATGAAGTCAAAAAAAGATGGAAAAAATTATTTGACTGATACTTTAGATACTAAAGGAATATTAAGATTAATTGAATCTGTCCCTAGTCCTAAGGCTGAACCTTTTAAACTTTGGCTTGCTAATTTAGGTAGTGAAAGGATAGATGAGGTATTTGATCCTGAAATTGCTATAAACAGGGCAGTAGATTATTATAGAAAACGAGGATATAGTGATAAATGGATAAAAGACAGACTAGATGGAATTGTTGATAGAAAAAGGTTAACAGATGTTTGGAAAGATGGTGGTATCACAAAGAATTATGAATATGGGATACTAACAAATGAAATTTATCAAGAATGGTCTGGAATGAAAGCAAGTGAATATAAAGCATTTAAAGGACTTCGTAAAGAATCTTTAAGAGATAATATGTCTGATATAGAAGTTCTTTTAACAGATTTAGGAGAAACAGCAACAAGAGAACTTGCTAAAAAACATAAACCTTATGGTTTAGAACAAAATAAAAAAATAGCAAGAATGGGTGGTAATACTGCAAAAGTTGCTAGAGACGATCTTGAAAGAAAACTAGGAGAATCAGTAATAACAAAAAATAATAACTTAAACTATAAATATATTGAATCGCAAGATAAAATAGAAAATAAATAAATTTAATAATATATATAAGATACTATAAAAATTTAAAACTTTTGTGTGTTATAGTTGTAACTCCTAGACTTAATAAAAGTTTTAAGTTTCAGAGTGATTGGCCTTATAATAATTCGCAAGTTTATTTATTAGGTCCATTAGTTGATGATATTACAAGTGATGAAAATCGGACTTTTTCGAAAGATGATGATGGTTATAAAATCGTTACTAGTGTTAATTATCCAAATAATTCGAAATTAGTAAAACAAGAGATTTTATTTGATAAAGACGTCAATTTGGAAAAAGTAACTGTTATGGACAGTAATGGTAATGCACAAATTACAATGAAATTTACTAAAATTGATTTAAAAAGTAAATTTAATGATGATTATTTTGATTTGAAAAATATTATTGAAGTGAAAGATAATACAACTCCTGAAAACGATAGTGATACTACTAAAGATACGGAAAGTGAAAATAATACCAATACTAATACTGATAATACTAACAATACTGATAATAATACCAATACTAACACTAATAATAATGAGAATAAGGGGTCTGTAACGGAAGAGACTAGTTCAATAGAAGATGTAATATATCCTATGTATATACCTGAAAATACTTATTTATCTAATAAAGAGAAGGTAGATAAAGATAATGGAGAAAGATTGATTCTTACCTTCGATGGCGATAATCCTTTTATGTTGATTGAAGAGACTGTTTCTTATGAGGAAGAGCATTTAATTGTTCCTACTTATGGAGAGCTTGAACTTATGGCCGCTACTGTAGCGATTGTAAATGACAATTCAGTCAGTTGGATTGATAATAATATAGAATATTATGTAGTTAGTGATAAGTTATCTAAGCAAGAATTACTTGAGATTGCTAGAAGTGTTTCAGTTCTTCCAGTAAGCAAGTAAGTGCTTGCTTTTTCTTTTCTTTATGATAAAATATATAAAAGAAAGAAGGCAAGTGAATGATATATTTGGATAATAGTGCTACTACTCCGGTAGATGAAAAGGTTTTAGATACTTTTTGTAAGGTGTGTATGAAGTTTCCTGGAAATGCTAATTCACTTCATAGACTTGGGATACAAGCTAAAGAATTAGAGGAATATGCTACTGATAAAATAGCTAAATTATTAGGAGTAAATAGCCACGAAATAATATATACTTCTGGAGCTACAGAATCTAATAATACTGTTCTTAAAGGGATAGCTTCTAAATATAAAAATAGAGGTAATCATATTATTGTTAGTCCTTTGGAGCATTCTTCGGTTTTAGAGACTTGTAAGTATTTAGAAACGAAAGGTTTTAAAGTAGATTATGTTAAATTAGATAGTTCGGGTTTAATTGATATTGATGATTTAAAAAATCTTCTTAATGATAAGACAATATTGGTATCATTTTCCTATATTGATAGTGAACTAGGTATTATACAAAATATTAAAGAAATAAAAAAGATTTTAAAGGCATATCCTAAATGCTATTTTCATGTCGATTGTACGCAGGCAATAGGCAAAATTAAAATTGATTTTAATGATATGGATTTTCTGAGTATGTCAGGACATAAAATTTTTGGCTTAAAAGGAATAGGTCTTTTAGTAAAAAAAGAAAAGATTGTTTTAGATAATTTAATTCATGGTGGAAAGTCGACAACTATTTATCGAGCTGGGACACCTATGTTACCTTTGATATGTAGTCTTATGAAAGCTTTGGAATTAGTTATCCCTAAAATTCAAAGTAATTATGAATGGGTCAGCAAACTTAATCAAATGATTATAGAGGGTTTAAAAAAGTATGATGACATTCATATTAATCAGATGCCTAGCAGCAGCCCTTATATAATTAATTTTAGTTTAAAGAATATTAAGCCGGAGACTTTTATTCATGCAATGGCTGAAGAGGAAGTTTATTTATCGACGCAAAGTGCTTGTTCAAGTGGCGATATTTCTCGCTCTTTAGAGGCTGTTTTTCATGACCGAGAAATGGCTTCTCATAGCATAAGAATTAGTTTATCATATAAGAATACCGATTTAGAAATTAAAAAATTTTTAGAAGTATTTGATAGAGTATATAGAAAATTATTAATAAAAAATGATTAGTAAAGGTTTAGAAAGTTAATATAATGATCATATTAATAGTAGTTAAAAACTAATTTTAGCTAATATATTGACAAAGAAGGTATTTGTTTTTATAATATATGACTACTAAAGAGGGGGGTATAAGATATGAAAAATAAAAAGAAAGTTATATTACTTGTTGGAATTATTTGCTGCTTCTTTTTACTTTTGATCCTTTGTCTTACAAAAAACGATAAGAAAAGCGATTATTTACTTGTTGATATTGAAAGAAATAATAATGTAAATAATCCTATCGATTATGAAGAAGACATAAAAAGATTAAAACAGGAATATAATAATGAGGATATTGTTGGTATATTAGAAATTGAAAATAGTAATTATGTTGTTCCTATTTTACAAGCAGATGATAACGAATATTATCTAAATCATGATGCTTATGGTAAAGATAATTATATGGGAGCTATTTATTTAGATTTTAGAGTGGATATTGATTCTAGTCGCAAGCTACTAATTTTTGGCCATAATTCTTCCAATGTCGATATGCCTTTTAAAATACTTGAAAAATACTATGATGAAGAATATTATAATAATCATAAATATATAACGATAACGACAAGCTTGACTAAAAAAAGATACGAGATCTTTTCTATATTTATTGAAACTGATGATTTTTCTTATATGAATATTAATTTTTCTGATCGAGAAGATTATTTAAATCATTTAAATAAGTTAAAAGATAAATCACTTTTTAATACAGAACTATCGTTATCAGAAGATGATGAAATTCTCATTTTACAAACTTGTAGCACGCATAGTGATTATCGTGATTATGAGAAGAAATATTTATTAGTTATTTCGAAAAGAATTTAAACTAGCAAGTAAATAAATTAGAAAAAAAACTGTTAGGGTTTTATATTTCTAATTTTATTTTTTTCTTTTGTATTTTTTTCTTGAGAAAGTAGGTGATGATGTTTTTAACATCTTCGTAGCGGTTATTTATAAATAAATCGTGAGTTAAGGTTTTTATTTCAATTAGAACGACTGCTTTTGATCTGATATTATTGTAGACGAATTCTACTGAATTAAAAGGGACTATTTCATCTTTATTACCATGAATAATTAGGGTTGGGCAGGTTATATGCTTAATATCATCTCTATGTTCTTCTACCAAGAGCATAAATTCTTTAATAGTTCCAATTGGAACTTTAAAGATTCTAGATAATACTTCGTCGCTATTATAATCTTTAAATAATTTAGGAATTACTTTTAAACTTTCAATTACATCTACTTTATCTTCTTTGAAAGCAAGGTATTCAAAGGCTGGTGCTGCTAAAACAAGCTTTTTGATGGCATGATATTTACTTGCTAAATATGCCGCAATTACGCCTCCCATACTGTAGCCAATAATATATATTTTGTTATAACCGTTATTAATTAGTTTTTGAACTTGTTCTTCGGCTTTCTTTAGCCAATCATTTTTTGTCACTTTACTAATAATAAGTTTGTCATGACCTGGAAGAGTAAAAGTGAAAACATCAAAATTTTTAAAAATTTCTAAATCGTTACTTAATTCTCCATAATCATAGTTTCCGCCTGCAAATCCATGAATGAGAAGAATTGCTTTTCTAAATTTCATTTTATCACCTTGTATATATTTTAGCATATTATTGATGTATTTAAAAGTTATAATTTATTTTTACATTTGTATTACATACCTAACAAAATATAGCTATTAATTATTATTTGTTTTTTTCTATCATTATTCTTTTTAGGTTTATGTTTTACTTTTCTAGGTAAAGTAAAAAAGCATTCAAGATTGTTCTTTAGCATAATAATGTTATAGTAGCTTTTTTAGGATGATTATTACAGACAAAAAATAGATGAATTAAGCATTTAAGTATCTTTAATCTTAATAAAATTATAAAAAAATAAAAAAATTAGCAATTTTTGGTTGACATTGCTAAACAATGGTAATATAATGATATTAGCAGTGAGGAAAATCAAATGCTAAAGGAAGTGATAAATTGATCACGAATAGGCAGAAAGAAATATTAAAAGTAATTGTCGAGGAATATATTAAAACGGCTAAACCTGTAAGTTCAAATCATATTTGTAGAAAGTTAAAATGTTCTTCTGCTACAATTAGAAATGAAATGGCTAAACTCGAAGATAGACATTTACTAGAAAAGAACCATTTCGCTTCAGGGAGGATTCCTAGTGAAGAAGGATACAAATATTATGTTGAAAATTTAATGAAGCCTAAAAATATGACAGGCGAAGATATGCTTAAGTTACAAACAATATTTAAGAATAGTTCGCTCGATTTAACTGATACAATAAAGAAAAGTATTGAAATTGTCAGTGAAATTACTAACTATACAGCGGTTGTTCTTGGTACTTCTTCAAAAGATAATAGACTTAAAAAAGTAGAAATTGTTCCTTTGGAAGAAAATAAAATTTTATCTATTGTTATAACAGATAAGGGAATTGTACAACATAAGATTTTATATTTACCACAGGATATAGCTACTGATGAAGTTAAAAAGACAGTTGAACTTATTAATAAATTAGTTGTGGGGACTCCCATAAATGAAGTAAGTGAAAAACTTGAGTATGAAGTAAAGCCTATTATTAAAAGTTATGTTAGTCAATATGAGGTTTTATATAATACTTTTTACGATGCTTTTCATGAATTTACTGAAAATCAGGCTAACGTTCATTTTGGAGGTCGCAACAATATATTAAAGCAACCAGAATTTAGTAATATTGATAAAGTAAAAGAGATACTAGGAAAATTTGAGAATATTGAAAGTATATCGAAGATGCAAGAAGATAGTAAAGGAATAAATATTTATATTGGGAGTGAGACTGATTTGTCTGAAGATGTATCGGTTATTAAGACCAAATATAATATTGATGGGGAAGATGGAACAATAGCTATTATAGGACCAAAGAGAATGGAATATGATAGAGTTGTTACTTTACTTGATTATATTAGAGATAATTTAGGAGGTAAATAGTGGAAAATAATAGTACAAAAACTAAAAATAAATGTCATCATAACAAATGTCATCAAAACGATTCTAAAAAAGAAGAACTTAAAGAAGAAAAGTGTACATGTGAACAAAGTGAATGTGATTGTCCTAATGACGATATTAATGATGAAAGAGAATTGTTGGGAAAAAGAATTAAACAATTAGAGGAATCTTTGCTTCGCAATCAAGCAGAACTTTTAAATTACCGCAAGAGAAAGGATGAAGAGACATCAAGAATTGTAAAATATGCTGAAGAAGAAGTTTTAAAGAGTTTTCTTCCTATTCTTGATAATTTTGAACGGGCAATAAATATGGATGACGATAATCTAAATGATGAAGTTTCTAAATTTCTTGAAGGTTTTAAGTTAATGTATAAGCAAATTAAAGAATTACTTAAAAAGTTTGAAGTTACTGAGATCGATTCTCTAGGAAAAGAATTTGATCCTTCGTACCATCAAGCTGTCGTTATGGACAAAGATGATACAAAAGAACATGGTATTATCACAGAAGTATTACAGAAAGGTTACATGTATAAAGATAGAGTATTGAGAACAGCAATGGTAAAAGTTAATGAGTAGGTGACTGATGGATAAAGATCGAATAAAAGAGATTATTTATATTGTAATTTCAATTTTGTTAGCTATTTTAGCTGTAAAATTCTTTATATGGTTACTGCCTATTGTTTTAATTATAATAATAGCTATTATTATTTATAATTCAATAAGAATTAACAAGTATAAAAAGGCAAAAAAGGTAAGACCGATTAAGGTTATTCATGATGACGAAAAAAATAATGATAAATAAAAAGAAAGGAAATGATATATATGAGTAAAATTATAGGAATTGATTTAGGAACAACTAATAGTTGTGTTGCTATCTACGAAAGTGGTGAAGCTAAAGTTATTACTAATCCTGAAGGAATGAGAACGACTCCTTCGGTAGTAGCTTTCAAGAAAGGGGATATTATTGTTGGCCAAAAGGCGAAAAACCAAATGGTTACTAATAAAGATACTATTTCTTCTATAAAAAGAAAAATGGGTACTAGTGAAAAAGTACATGCTAATGATAAAGATTATACACCAGAAGAAATATCAGCTATGATATTAGGAGATCTAAAGAAAACAGCCGAAGCATATTTGGGTGAAAAAGTTGATAGAGCAGTTATTACTGTTCCGGCATACTTTAATGATAGTCAAAGGCAAGCTACTAAAAATGCTGGAAAGATTGCTGGTCTTAATGTAGAGAGAATTATTAACGAACCAACTGCTGCTGCACTTGCATATGGTCTTGATAAACAAGATAAATCGCAAACAGTGTTAGTTTATGATTTGGGTGGTGGTACTTTTGATGTATCAATTCTAGAGCTAGGTGATGGTGTCTTTGAAGTTAAGGCAACAAGTGGTAATAATCATCTTGGTGGTGATGACTTTGATGAGATGATTATGCAGTGGATGACAGACGAATTTAAAAAAGAGTCTGGTGTAGATTTAACAAAAGATAAAATGGCAATGCAAAGAGTTAAAGATGCTGCTGAAAAGGCTAAAAAGGATCTTAGCGGTATGACATCGACAGAAATATCTCTTCCTTTTATATCGCAAGCAGAAGAAGGACCTCTTCACTTGAGTTTAACTTTGACTAAAGCTAAATTTGAAGATTTGATTAGTGATTTAGTAGAATCTACAATTGAACCAGTAAGAAAAGCCCTTAAAGATGCTAAACTTGAAGCTAAAGATATTGATAAAGTATTATTAGTTGGTGGATCAACAAGAATACCTTGTGTACAAGAACTTGTTAAAAGAGAACTTGGAAAAGAACCTTCAAAAGAAGTTAATCCTGATGAGGTTGTTGCGATGGGGGCTGCCATTCAAGGTGGAGTTTTAACGGGCGATGTTAATGATATAGTACTTCTAGATGTTACACCATTATCTTTAGGTATTGAAACATTAGGAGGCGTAATGACAGTCTTAATACCTAGAAATACGACAATTCCAACTAGTAAGAGTCAAGTATTTAGTACCGCTGCCGACAATCAACCAGCCGTAGACATTCATGTTCTTCAAGGTGAGAGATCAATGGCTGCCGATAATAAGACACTTGGTAATTTCCAACTTACAAATATTCCACCGGCACCTCGTGGTGTTCCACAAATTGAAGTTACTTTTGACATTGATGCTAATGGTATTGTAAATGTTAAGGCTAAAGATTTGGGAACTCAAAAAGAACAATCAATAACTATTACTGCTACAAATACCTTAAGTGATGAAGAAATCGATAAGATGATGAAAGAAGCTGAAAAAAATAAAGAAGCTGATGCTAAAAAGAAGGAAATTGTAGATGCTAAAAATGATGCCGAACAAGTTGTTTTCATGACAGAAAAGGCTATTAAGGATTTGGGCGAAAAAATAGATAGTTCTGATAAAAAAGAAGCTGAAAAATTAATGGAAGATACTAGAAAAGCGATAGAAAGTGAAGATGTTGATAAAATTACTAAAGCAAAAGATAAATTATTAGAAAAAGCTAATGCTCTTGCTACTAAAGTTTATGAAGAAGCTTCTAAAAATGGTCAAAATGCTGAAAATAATGCTGATGAAAAAAAGCAAGAAAAAAAGAAAAATGATGATGGAGTAGTCGACGCAGAATTTGAAGAAAAATAACTTAAAGTTCTAGGTAACTAGAACTTTATGCTTATGTTAGGAGGAATTTATGAATAAGAAAGATTATTATGAGATTCTTGGCGTTCCTAAAACGGCTAGTCAAGATGAGATAAAGTCGGCTTTCAGAAAATTAGCTAAAAAATATCATCCTGATGTTTCAAAAGAAGAAAATGCAGCGGAAAAATTCAAAGAGTGTCAAGAAGCCTATGCTGTTTTATCTGATGAAAATAAGAGAAAACAGTACGATCAATTTGGACATGCAGCCTTTACAAACGGTCAAGGGGGATTTTCTGGATTTGATGGTTTTGATTTTGGTAGTATGGACGATATTTTTGGTGATATTTTTAGAAATTTTGGTTTTGGTAGTAGTTCTAGTTCCCGGAACCGTAGTAGGGGACAAGATGGTAGTGATTTATTATACCGAATGACACTCTCCTTTGAAGAAGCTGTAAACGGAGCCAAAAAAGATATTAAAATTGAAGTGGAGGATGAATGTCCAGAATGTCATGGACAAGGTGGTTTTAATAGTCATACCTGTTCAGAGTGTAAGGGCTCTGGCACAGTTACAAGACAGCAGAGCACAATATTTGGCTCTTTTCTATCTAAAACCACATGTCCTCACTGTAAGGGAACTGGTACTTCATTTGAAAGAGTTTGTACAGAATGTCGTGGTCGTGGAACCGTAAAGCAAAATAAAACGTTAACTGTCACTATTCCTAAAGGCGTTGATAATGGTAATAGACTTAGGCTTACCGGAAAGGGCGAAGCCGGAGTTAATGGTGGACTTCCCGGTGATCTATATATCGAATTTACTATTAAAGAAGATGATTTTTATCAACGAGATGGTAATGATATCTATATAGTTTTGCCTCTTACTATTACTGAAGCCGTTTTGGGATGTAAAAAAATGATTCCAACGGTTTATGGAAATGTTGAGCTTTCTATTCCGGAAGGAACAAAAAATGGTAGTAAATTAAGATTAAAAGGAAAAGGAATAGATAGTGAAATTAATAACAAGAAAGGCGATATGTATGTTATTATTGATGTCGTTATTCCAACTAGACTATCGAGAAAGCAAAAAGATTTATTTAGAGAACTTTCTGAAACTGATTTAGATGATGATAGTAAATTTACTAGATATAATAAGAGATTAAAAAGATAATAGTATGGTTATAAAAATATTATAATTAAGATGTTCTTAATTTATTATAAGAATATCTTTTTCTTTTGGGATATTTACTTAATGAATATATAATGTTATAATAGGCAGGAAAAGAGGTTATTATGCAAAGATATTTTGCTAAAGGAATTTATAATGATAAAATAGTTCTATTAGATAGTGATATTCATCATATTAAAAATGTTATGCGAATGCAAATAGGGGCAAAGATCGATGTTGTTTATGCTAATAAACTTTATATTTGTAGTATTGAGAAATTTGATCCATTTTCTTTGAAGATAGAAGATATTACTCAAGAAAATAAAAATCTTTATTTTAATATTACTATGGCAATTGGCCTTATTAAAGAGCAAAAAATGGATCTGGTATTACAAAAGCTTACCGAACTTGGCGTTTCTGAAATAATTCCTCTAGAGATGGAAAGAAGTATTGTTAAAATTGATAGACAACGAATGCAAAAAAAGAAGGTTAGGTGGCAAACTATTTGCAAAGAAGCAAGTGAACAATCTAAAAGAATGAATATACCAAATATTACAGATGTAATGACTATCAAAGAGTTAGTAAAAATGGAAGCAGATGTAAAATTAATTGCTTCGACAAAAGAAAGAAATAAAATGTTAGATTACTATTTACAAAGAGTAGATAAATATGCTAAAATTATAATGGTGGTAGGTCCTGAAGGAGGAATTAGTGATAAAGAAGAAGATTTTCTTTTGAATAATGGATTTAATTCGGTATCTTTTGGGGATTTAATTTTGAGAGTAGAAACCGCTGCAATATATGCAGGAGTAATTTTTAATTTTTATAGCAGTAGAGGTGAAAAAAATGATTAGTTCATTTGGTAATTTTTATAACAATTTATCTTCTGATGGAGTCTTTTTCTTTTGGATAATTGTTTTTTTATTTGTTTTCTTAATTTTTTTATCAACAGTTCT
>JAGHHB010000084.1 GCA_017887885.1 Bacilli bacterium
ACTTTGGGAATGAGTATTGCATCGTTTGTATATTTGAGAAGAGTCTTCGAAAATATGCTAGATAAAATTTATAATAGAGAAAAAGAAAAAATAAAATTAGAAAAAACAAAAGTAGTATTTTCTAGTTTACCAATAAAAGAAAAAGTGTCATTATTAAAAGCATATCTTCCAACATTATTAAATGAGAAAAGTAGTAATGCTAAATATGGAGAACTATACAAAATTTTAAGTGAGGGCATTCATAATTTAGATGAAAAAACTTGTGATTCATTATTTGATTTTTTAATAGAACTAATTTTACTAATTTTGGAAAAGGAACAATCGATGAAAAAGGAAGAACAGTATCTAAAACAATTAAGTCAAACATACAATACTATATTTAATAAGGACAATCCAAAAGAGTAACACACTACGCTATTGGCAGAGCCAATAACGAGTTGTGCCAAAGGAGAACCTTTGGAAACCCTATAATGCTTATCGCCACTTTCATTGCTAAAGCAACAAAACGTGCCACAGCATTAAAAATATGCTAATCTTACGAAAAGCATATTTTTTATTTCTCTTCGAAAAAATTTCCCATAGGTTGCCCTAATACAACTGATATTTTATATAGTGTATCTAGAGAACACCCAATTTCTCCTTTTTTAAATTCTAACCTTCTTACAAAATCATAGGATTTACCTATGTCGACGGCTAATTGTTCTTGTGTAATACCTGCCTCTAATCGATATTTTCTTATATTTTTTGAAACGATTTCTTTTATATTTTTATTGAAATTAAATTCTCTTTTAAAAGTAGCCAACACAATCACCTCATGATTATATTGTTTCATTTAAAAATTTTTATGTCCGGTAACTAAAAAGTCCTGTAAAAGTATTGCGTATAGTTTCTAATAATGTTATAATCTTTTTGGAAAGTAATAATCATCACTACATAAATTTAAAAATGTGATAAGGAGAGTAGGAGTTATATATGAAAATTGGAATTAGAAAACCTAGCATTAAAAAAAGTTTAAAAGCTAGAACTACAGGAAAATTAAAAAGAAGTTTGAAAAAATCTGTTAATCCATTTTATGGAAAAAAAGGAACTGGTTTAGTAACGAATCCAAAAAAATCTATTTATAATAAAGTTTATAAAAAAACAAGTTTTAGTATATTTGATTTGTTCAAATAATAGTGAGGTGTATATTTATGAAGAAAAGAATGATAGTTATATTTATTTTTTGTAGTATATTTTTATTTAATCCTAATGTAGTTTTAGCACATCCTGGAAGAACTGATAGTAGTGGTTGTCATAAGTGCAATACTAATTGTGCAAAATGGGGATTAAATAGTGGTGAATATCATTGTCATAGTGGAAACACTTATACAAATTCAAGAGGACAAACTTTTAATTCCACTGGTAGTTTAATCAGTGATGGATCATCGTCTAATACTAATTCTAGTAGTAATTCTAATAGTCAAACAACTACTCCAAAACCTAATCCTAAAAGTAGTGATAATACTTTAAAATCTGTTACTATTGATGGTGAGAATATTGAAGTAGCTGATAATATGTCTTATAAAACAAAAAAAGAAAAAATAGAAATTTTGGTTGAAACAAATGATGATAAAGCAACTTATGATATTAGTAACTCTTCTTTGATAGTTGGTAAAAATACAATAAATATAAAAATTACAGCCGAAAATGGAGATGTAAAAAACTATAGTTTATTGGTTGATAGAGAGAAATTAAGTAGTAATACAAACATTAAAATAATAGTTGCTGACGAGGAAATAACCTTTTCACTTGGAAAAGCTAAAGTTTATGTATCTTCTGATACGAAAAATTTAGATTATAAATATGAATTAGAAGACGGTAATTCAACAGTTATTATTGAAGGAGATAAGAATCTAAAATTTGGAGAAAATATTGTCAATTTTACCGTAAAAGCAGAAGATGGTACAGAAACAAAATATGAACTAACAGTTAATAAACCTACAAAAACTGATGAAACTATGAGTGCAATATTAGGTTTGGCAACAATAGGCGGAATTGGTTACGGAATATATTATTTTGTTAAAAAAAGAAAGAAAAAATAGTTTAATTAATGTTAAAAATATAGTATACTATTTATAGAAATTAACCTTATTGAAAATTTCCAAACGTGTATAACTCACGCACCAGATTGATAGGAAACTCGAACTTTTCATTCGAGAGTAATAAATATTAACTAGAAGTACCGTCTAGTTTTTTTGTTATTTAAGAATGGAAGTGATGAGTTTTGTTAAAAAAGGAAGTTAAAGAATTAGAAGTTGATAAGGCAGTTTTAAAAAGAATTGAAATGATATGTAGGTTTGCTAATGTAAAGCCAAGTATTAAAAACGGAAGTATTATCAATATTAAAGGAAGTAATATTGCTTATGTAAGCCCTCATATCATGACAATTAAAGGTAATAATTATTTATTCTTCAATGATAGTGATACGATATTTGTAAATGATTATTTCAGAAGTATTAAGTTGAAGGAATTAGAAAAATTTATTAAAACAAACTAATCTTTGTTTTAAAAACTAGGCGTGCAAAAAGGAAGTACAATACTTGAGGTTAGATGTATCGGTCTTTTTGTACTTTTAATCTCTCTAAAAATAAGAAAAGGAGAGATGAAAAATGAACGAAGATGTAAAAATTGCTGGTATTTATTGTAGAGTATCAACCGAAGAACAAAGTCGTGAAGGATTTAGTTTAGGTGAACAACAAGAACGATTAAAGGAGTTTTGTGAGTTTAAAAGATATACTATTCATAAAGTATATATAGATGCAGGAATAAGTGCTAAAAACGATAAAAGACCTGCATATCAAGAAATGTTAAATGACGTGAAAAACGGTAAAATAAATGTAATTGTTGCTCTTAAACTAGATAGATTAACTCGTAGTGTTTATGATGTAGAAAAACTAATGAAAATATTAAATGATTATAGTTGTGATTTGGACTGTTTTGCTGATGAATCAAATACTATAACTGCTAATGGTAGAATGGTTATGAGAATAACGACAAGTGTTTCTCAAAACGAAATTGAAAGATGTTCCGAAAGAACAAAGTTTGGTATGGTTGGAGCAATTAAGGCAGGTCATATTCCTAATCATACACCTTTAGGGTTTAAAAGAGAGAATAAAAAGTTAGTACCTGATCCACTTACTAAGGATTTAGTAGTTAAGATGTACGATTTATATTTAGAAGGTAAAAGTTATCAGGCAATAGCTAATATTTATAATAAAGAGCAAGTTTTAGGTAAAACGAATTGGAAAGATTCTGCTATCGGAAAGATAATGACTAATGAACTTTATAAAGGGGATTATTTTCATGGTAAGAAAACCAAGCATCCTACTTATTATGAAAATGTTGTTGAACCTATTGTATCTAAAGAAAAATGGGATAATTGTCAGTATCAAAAGAAAAGAAATGCTAGGCATTATGAAAGAACAGCCACTTATCTATTTACAAATAAACTAAAATGTTCTACTTGTGGTAGATTTTTAGGTGGATGTGCTACTACTAAGCCTAATGGAAAGAAATATTATTACTATAAATGCAAAAAATGTAAAACAAACTACAAGGAAGAAGAAATTAAAAATGGATTACTAATAGAACTTTATGAGTTAATTGAAAAAGATAATTTGATTAATAAATATTATATCCCTTTTATTAAATCTAAATTAGATAATAATACCGAAGAATATGTTAAAAAGATTAAAGAATTAGAAAAACAAAAAGATAGAATTAAAATTGCTTATATGCAAGGCATTGTTAAAATAGATGAGTTTGGTAATGAATTAAAATCTATTGAATTTAATATTGAAGAATTAGAAAAGAAAATAAAAGAAAAAAAACAAGTTGAAAATTTCAACTTCACTACAAATGATTTATTAATTTTAGAAGATACGAAAAAAATTGATGAACTTGTCTATCCAGATAAAATAATAGAAAATATTTTAAGTTTAACAAATGCTCCAAGAGGAGAAATGAAAAGAATTATTTCTGTTTATATTGATAATATTGAAGTGAATAAAGTTGGAGAACAAACTGAACTAAAATATGTCGAATATAGGAAAAGTTTTCTAGCTGATTTAGTCAATTTTCATAATGAATATGGTGTTCCATATAATTGGAGTATTTTTGAAGATTCTAGTGGGTCTAAAATAGCAATGAATCATGAGGGAAAATCAAGTAAAGAAGCACAAGAGTATTTTGATAAACTACAAAACACTATCAACAATGATAAGTTAAAGCTAAATTACTATGAAATTGAAACAGATGATAAGCTTGAAGATGTTGGATTTATACCTAATGGAGATTATGAAAAAGTATTAAGATTAATTGTTTTATCTGATTCAAAAAGATATGATGATAAAACATTAAGATTAGGTGTAATTACTTTAGATATGGAAAGTGCAATCCTAAGTCGCATTGGTAAGATAAAGGAGAAAACTCATGAGTTATGCCATATTTAGATGTGAAGGTGTCAAATCATTAAGCAATTTATCTAATAGAGGAAAACACAACAAAAGAGTAAAAGAATCTTATAAAACAAATCCTGATATTAGAATAGAAGATAGTCATAAAAACATTGAACTTATCAAATGTGATAAAAGGTATATTGAAAGATTTTATGAAATAACAAAAGATTATCGATTAGAATTTAACGAAAAAATGAAAAATACTAGATCTGATAGAAAGAAATCGTTTTATCAAATGGTAAATGATTCTAAAAGTGTTGTCGCGGATGAAATATTATTTACAAGTGATAAGATATTCTTTGATAGTTTATCCAAAGATGAACTAATGAGATGGGCAAATACTGTATTAGACTTTGTTTACGAGGATATGGGTTATAAAAAAGAACAAATCATACATGCTACTCTACACATGGATGAGAAAACTCCTCATATTCATTTAGTTGTCATACCACTTGTTAAAAAGTTTGATAAACGAATTAATAAAGAAAGATATTCTATTCCTAAAAAGGCATATATCAAAAGTAGTATTCATTTAAGTGAATTACAAGATAAATATTGTAATCGGTTAAATAGAAATGGATTTAAACTGGAAAGAGGACAAAAGAATACAGGTGTAAAAAACCTTAGTCCAAAGCAACTAAAACAAGTAACAAGAATATTTAATAAGGATTTAGATAATACAAAATGGGAACTTAATCGAAAATATCGTTCCCTGATTAATAAAATGGATAGTAAAGCTAAAGGTATCTTAAATAAGAAAATAGTATTTGATTATAATACTTATTTAGAACTAATGGATTATTTAAAACAAGCTAATGAGGCAGTTAATAGGGTTGCTAAAAGTGAAGGATTATATAAAGAACTACAACAAGAGATTAAATTATATAAAGCATTACTTGCTGTTAATGATGAAAAAGATACCCAAATTAATTATTTAAACAATAAAATTGAAAAATTAGAACACGATAATGCTTCATTTAAAAATTTTATTATTCAGTTACTACAAGCATTAAAAGATATATTTAGAAATATTCTATTATTTGGAAAAGATAAGGAAAAAGATATGGTTCTAAATCAAGTCAAAGATTGTTATGATAATAATCTATATAACGAAAAGGATATTTCATATATCACTAATGGTACATCTAAAGAAAAAGAAATTACTTTGTATTTAGAAGAAAAGGACTACGAGATTTTTTAATTCGTAGTCCGTAAAATACTAAATGGTGTCAATTTAGTAAACACACTTGTACATTGACATCATCAATGAACGTGTGGTAAGAAATATTTTCAAATATTTACTTACATATATTCAAATAATATCTAAAATATAGTATAATTATAATTAAGAAATGAGGTGCATTATGACTAAAGAATTTTTTGATATACTTGATGAAGATGGAAATAAAACTGGAAGAACAAAATTACGAAACGAAGTTCACAGAGATGGAGATTGGCATAAAGCAGTTCATATTTGGATTCTTAATGAAAATGGAGATGTATTGTTACAAAGAAGATGTGCAACCAAAGACAGTAATCCTAATATGTTAGATATATCTAGTGCAGGTCATTTGTCTGCTGGAGATGAATCTTTAACTGGCGCAATCAGAGAATTAAAAGAAGAATTAGATTTAGATGTTAAACCAAATGAATTGCAATTTATAAAAACTCTAAAAAGAAGCTCAAAATATACTTCAATTTTTATAAATAACGAATTTGATGATTTATATATTTTAAGGACGGATAAAAAGATAGAAGATTTAAAATATCAAGAGGAGGAAATATCTGAAATTTTCTTTGTACCATATAAAAAATTTAAAGAAATGGTAAACAATAATCAGCCTGATTTATTAAGGCATGATGAAGAGTTTGAAATTCTTTTTAATTTATTTGATAAAGAATATGATAGTTGATATTTGTGGTGAAGAAAATATGGAAGAAAAGATTATAGAGTTAATTAATGCAATAAAAGATAGTTACACAGGAAATAACATTGTTTTAATATGCACTGTTGTATCTTGCTTAATAGCGTTGATATCACTTATTATTTCAATTTATCTGGGATTTCTACAGTTTAAAGATAGATTAGTAAAGAAAAGAGTCTTAGGATATATTTATAGATATTATGCCCCAACATACATTGTTACGAATTTGCCAACTACTTCACAGATTGAAAATGAATTAGGTAACATTTTCTTTTCTAAACAAGATATATTTGATACATTAATTGAATTAAATAAAGAAAATATGATTGAAGCAGTATCTGATTTAAATACTGATTTACCAAATGTTAAGTGGAAACCACATATGATTTTTGCAAAATAAAGAGTGGAGGTAAAATATGGAGAAAAATATTTATGATTTATTAAAGTTTATTAAGGATAATAATAAATTTCCATTATGTGAAGATTTGAATATGACACAAGATAGATTAAGCAAAATCGTAAAAAAATGTAACGATGAAGGTTTATTAAATAAAGATGATATATTTGTGAATATTATTGGTACAGTAAATTTTGATGATGAACCAGAGTTAGCTATAACTATAAAAGGATTAGAATTTTTAGAAAATTATAATCCTATTGGCAAATTACAATAAATTCAAAGAGAGGAAATTTAATATGAGAGAAATTAAAATAAATGGTATTTACAAACATTATAAAGGAGATTTATATATTGTTGAGGATATAATTTATCATAGTGAAACCACAGAAAAAATGGTAGCATATAGGGCTTTATATGGTGATAATAAATTATGGTGTAGACCTTACGATATGTTTATGGATGAAGTAAATACTAATGGTCAAAAATATAGATTCGAGTTACAAGAAATAAAAAGTGTAAACGATTAAAAAATGTGTTATACTATAGTTAGTTAAATTTATTACTAACTATTTTCTTTTGCCTAAGGAGTTGTTGTACTTCCTCCCGAAGGGCACCATTAGTGAATCCATTCGAACTTTTAAAAAGGCTCGAATTTACAAGGAATCAACTTCTAGGAAGTTGATTTTTTTCTGTTTAAAGAAAGGATGTTCACTATGTTAGAAATAACAACAAAACCTCTACATATTGATTTAGAGTTAAAAAGGAAAATAAAATTTGTATGTGAGTTCTGTAATGTTACTCCTACGATTATTGACGGAAGTGTCCGGACATTGGAAACGACAAATATCAATTATATAGAACCACATAGAATTGAAATTAAAGATGTTACATTACTTGCTTTTAATTATAGCGATGACTTATATGTAGAGAATTTTGAAAAAAAGATAAAACTAAATGATTTAGAAGATTTTATTAAATCACTATAAATTATATAAAATCAACTTCCAACATAAAACAGCATATTTTGGGAAGAAATTTATACATTCTCAATAATTAATTTACTTTTTATAATAAGTGGCTGAAATGTGGAAAGGGATGATTCTATGGCAAAAGAAAAATTTAAAGTCGCAATATATTGTAGAATTGGAAATTATGACGAGTCATGTATAGATAGGCAAGAAACTTTAATTCAAAGATATTGTAAAGAAAAGGGATATGAAATATATAAGAGTTATGTAGATAATGGATACTCAGCTATTAATAACAAAAGACCTGATTATAATTTGATGTTAGAAGATATGAAAGCAAAGAAGTTTAATTTGATTTGTACTATGGATATAATATTGTCCTTTTAAAAAATATAAGAAACTGATTTAAAATGAGTTTGGAAGAGGCAGTACGTCAATAATTTGGAAGTAGTATTGACATTCTTAATTAAGAATGTTAGAATAAATGCGAGTTGTTAGATTGTAAATTTATTTTAATTTTGGAGGAGGAGACCTTTTTTAAAGCCCCCTTTTTTAATATTAAAATATAGAAGGAGAGAAAAATGGAAAACGTAAAATTGATGAATATGTGCAAAATAATGAATCCTGAAACAAAAGAAGTGTTAGTTCAAGAAAGAGTAAAAAGTTGGCAAGGAATTGCTTTTCCGGGAGGAAAAGTAGAACTTGGCGAAAGTATAGTCCCTTCGATTAAAAGAGAAGTATATGAAGAAACGGGTTTAAAATTAAAAACTGTTAGAATATGTGGAGTGAAAGATTGGTATGATAAACAATCAAAAGAAAGACAGCTAATTATTTTGTTTACATCAGATAATTATGAGGGAGATGTTATTTCAGAAACTTCTGAAGGAAAAGTATATTGGATAAATGAAGAGGAACTAAAAAATAAAAAGTTAGCTGATGACTTTGATAAACTATTAGAAGTATTTAATAAAAAAGAAATAAATGAAATGGTATACGAAGATAATGAAAATTCAGATGAGAATTTAAGATGGGATTTAAAATTGTATTAAAATTATAAAGGAGGTTAATTTTATGAGAATTGCAATAGAAGGAATGGACGGAAGTGGCAAAACAACTATTTCAAAAATTTTAGTCCAAAGATTAGGGTATCAATATGTTGATAAACCATTTAAAGTTTTGTTTGAAAATTTAAATATAAGTGAATCTCAATTAAAAGATTTGGAATGGAAACTTTATGAAACTGAAGATGAAGCTCTTTTGACATTGTTTTATGGTTTGGGTTTGGTGTATGGAACTAGATGTAATCTTGGTAAAGATGTTATTTATGATAGACATTTTGTATCGAATTATTATTGGCATGGGAATGAAGAAACAACACCACTTCATCAAGAATTAATAAAATTATGTGAGGAACCAGATTTAACAGTTTTATTAAAAGCTAGTGTATCTGTTAGAATGAACAGAATATATAATCGCAATCATCAAGATAAAGATTTATCTAATTGTGCAATGTATGATGATGGTTATGATAAAATGGAAAGTTTTTTACAAAATAGTGGCTTTAATTATATAGTAATTGATACTGAACATTTATCCCCAGAAGAAATAGCAGATATTATAATAAAAAACATAGATTTAAGTAAACAAAAAAAGTTAGTAAAAGAAAGGAAGTAAGAAAATGAGAGGACAGTTGTCATTTATTGAAGAAGAACCAAAGTGTGTTTTAATGAGTTTAAGAGAAGAATATTATAATGCGATGTTAGAAGGAAGAAAACATTTTGAATATAGAACAAGATATTTAAAAGAAGCAAGCGAAGCATATATTTATATTTCAAAAACAAAAAAAAGCATAGTGGCTAAAATCAAATTTGGCGAATCAATCATTGGTGATGCAAATACTATTGCATTGATTGCTGAACAAGAAGAACCCGGAAGTTATAATGGTATGATGGAATATTTATATAATAATATTGGTTATGCGATTCCAGTAGAAGAAATCGTTCCTATAGAAGAAGTTTCATTGAATGAATTACAACAGCAATTTCCAAATTTTGTAGTTCCACAATCTTATTATATTTTAGATAAAAAACCAGAATTATTATCATTTTTGGAGTCAAGAAAAAGAATTGAATCATGTGTGAGAAAGAGATAATAGTAAAACATTTTAATAATATATCAACAACATATGATGAAAATAATAAAAAACTATATTGGAAATTGGCTGATGAATTATTGTGGGAAATTATAAGAAAATATATTCCTGGAAATAAAGCAGTTACATTTTTAGAGTTGGGTACCGGTACAGGAGAATGGGCTTATAAAATTTTGAAAGAGTTTGATAATACTGAATGTGTATTAGTGGATTTTTCTGATAATATGTTATCTCAGGCTAAACTAAAATTGAAAGAATTTAATAGTCGTGTAAAGTTTATTAACTCTGATATTAAAAATTTAAAACTTGATGAACAGTTTGATATTGTTTTAAATATATATGTGTTACCTTTTTTTGATAATACTGATAAGTTAATTGAAATTGTATCTTCACATTTAAAAAGTAAAGGAATATCTATTTCTGTCGGCGAAAATTTTTATAATGGACTAGCTCTAAATATATTAAAAGGAAACGTTAATGAAATAGAAAGTGTAGTAGAAAAAGAAATAGGTTCATTATCTAAATATGTTCCGAAATTACATTTTAATAAGATAGATGAATTAGAAAAAATTCATAAAAAACATGGCATTACACCAGTTTTTAAGTGTGGTTATCCTGTTGTTTCATTAATAGGAGTAGAAGAGGCATTAACTTCAAATAAAAATACAATAAGCAAGATTTTAGTAGATAATTACGATTATATATTCAATATCGAAATGCAATATATACAAAATGAAGATTTATGTAATCGTGGTAAATATATTTGTATGATAGGGGTGAAAAAATGAAAAAAGTAGCTATATTAAAAGAAACAATTAATGGTGAAAATAGAGTTATTTTATTACCGAAAGATATTGATGATTTAACAAAAAAATATGAAGTGTATGTAGAAAAGGGTGCAGGTGAAGCTCTTGGTTTTTCAGACAATGAATATAAAAAACATGGAGCTATAATTAAAGATAAAGAATATTGTTGGTTTAATAGTAATTTTATTATAAAATATAAAGGACCTACACAAGAAGAATATAAATATTTAAATGAAAATACGAAAATGTCTGCAATATTTCACGCCGAAGGGAATTATGAACTATTAAAAGAATTACAAAAAAAGAAAGTAACAGCATATACTTATGAATTTATAGAAACGGATGATGGATATTTTCCTATGGCATATTCTGGCGGTGAAATTGCTGGGAAAATGGCTATAATGTATGCAAATTTTTATCAACAAAAACAATATGGTGGTGCAGGTAAAGCATTATTTCAAATTCGTGGAGTATCAAAATCAAAAATTGCAGTAATTGGTTATGGAAATGTTGGAGGTGCAGCAATAAAACTTGCTTCTGAGTTGGGTAATGAAGTTTATGTGTTCGGTAGTAATATTAATAAATTAAAGAAAATGAGTGTTTATATGAATGAGAATATTCATTGTTTGGAATCAACCGAAGAAAATTTAAAGAAATTTTTGCCCGAAATGGACACTATTATTGGTGCTATTCTTATTTCAACGTATGATACTGAACCTATTATAACAAAAGAAATATTTAATTCTTTAAAAGCGGGAACAGTAGTAATTGATGTAACTTGTGGATACGGTAGTGGTTATATTCCGAGCATTGATAAATATACAACCCTAAATAATCCAATATATGTAGCGGATAATGGAGTTATATGTTGCAAAATTGATAATTTGCCTTCTGCATATCCCCAATCTACAACAGAAGCATATTCATCTAATGCAAAAGAATGGATAATAAAGATACTAGATAATGAATTACATGGAAAAGAAAGTTCTGAAGTTGTAAGAGGAAAAATATTTGATAAAGGTAAAATTAGTCATCAAGTAATACAAGAACATTGGGATTATTATGAAAAAAATAACATATAAAGAAAGAGCTACATTTTATATACAAGAAGTAAATAAAGACTATAAGAAGATTAAATTATTAAAAACAATCAAGAAAAAATATAATATTAATTCTATGGTTTTATGCCCTTGTGCAAGTGGAATATATTTAAGAGAATGTTCAGAACTTTTTGAAGAATCATATTTTATAGATATTGAAAAAACAATGATAAATATTATTAATGATCAAATAGCGCAACAAAACATAAAAAATGTCAAAACATATATTTGTGATATGAAAAATATAAATGAATTAAAAATTGAGTGTGATTGTATTTTTGCTTTAGATCAAGGTATACAATACTTAAATTCTTCTGATTTAAAAAAATTTTTAGAGAATAGTTATTCAGTAACAAAATATATCGTTTTGGAGTTGTTTGATTTTAATTTAGGGAAATCTTTAACATATTATGATTCAAAAATTGAAGATAATAAATTTTATTTTTCTAAACAATTTACATTTAATGAGTTAAATATTAAAAGATATAATAAGCATATACATCATAAGAGCTATATTGAATTTTGGTATCAATATTTTAATAAAGATAATCATCTTTTTGAAACAAATTTTAAATTATATAATTATGAACCTAATACAATCAAAAAAATTGTAGATAGAAGTAATAGGTTTGTAATACAAGAAAAAATCAAAGACAAAAATGGAACATACATTATTGTTTTAAAACGAATTTCTGATAAAAATAGAAAGGAGTCTATCAAAATAGTCTAATAAAACTATGAGATTGATTATGTGAATATTATGGATTTTAGTAAGATAGATAAAGAAGAATACAAAAAACAATTGAAATATTTTTATGATTATTATGGTGCTTCATTTAGAGAAGGACAAGGAACCGAACAAATTTTAGAATTAATAAATAAATATGCTTGTAATGGCACATTAATTGATTTTGGCAGTGGTAGTAATATTTATTTTTGGTTACTTGCGTTTAATAATATTGAAGAAGTACTTTGTGTAGATATTTCTAAAGAGGCATTTTTTCTTAATGAACAAATTAGAAAAAAAGAATTATATCCTCAAAGTTGTGAGTATGCAATAAAAAAATATGGAAAAAAATTTGATGATGTTCTTAAAACTAACGTAAATTATTTGATTTGTGATGTTTTGCATTCATCTATTAATAGCACCATTAAATATAACAATGTATCACAGTTTGGATTATTAGGATTATGTAAAAGTGAAGAGGAATATATAAGTAATTTAGAAAAACTTTATAATTTGTTAGAAAAAGGCGGAATATTGTTAGGGGCTAATTGGTGTTTTTCGGAATCATATAGTAGAAAGATGGGATTTAATAATAATTATTTGTCAGAAAAAATAATTCAAAATTTTGAGAAAAAACGCAATTGTAAGATTTTAACTGTAAAGAAAGTTCCAATTTATAACGATACAAATTATGATTCTGTACTTATATATGCAATAAAATATGAATAACTATACTAAACTCGATTTACAAAAATTAAGGTTATATAATAATGGGCTAATAAATAAATTTGAAAATGTTGATATATGTGTTCAATCATTAATTGGCATACAATGTCAGTATCAAACTTATGCATTAATATCTATGTATAATAGAATAAGCAATAAATATAATGTTTTTACTAATAAAAATTTAATTAAAAGTTGGGGGCAAAGAACAACTTTACACATATATCATAAAACTGATTATAATTTGATTTCAGACTTATATTGCCAAAGTGATAACTGGGTTTATAAATATGCTAAATATTTGAATATCGATTATCGTGAATACTTAAACTCAATTACTACATTTTTTGCTAATAATGAAAGTATAATAGAAAAATCAGAAATTCAAAATATCATACCAAAGAATAAATCAAAAGAAATTATGGAATGGAGTGGACTATTAATTTTAGCTACTTATCATAAAGTTTTATATGGAATCCTTAATAAGGAAGATAAAAAAATATATAAGAAAAATGATATTGATGATAACAAAAAAACAAATTCAGATTTGATTTATAGATATTTTAAATATTATGGACCAGCAACAAGACAAGATTTTTTGCATTGGTCGGGATTGAAATATAAAGAAATAAAAAAAGAACTAGATGAATATATTGAGAACGCAAAATATTTATGTATTGATAATAAAAAATATTATTATGAATCATTAGCAGATTTTAGCAAAATTAAGATTCACTATCCAATTATTCTAGGTAAATTTGATCCATTATTAATCAGTTATTCAGACAAGGAATGGATACTAAACGGGAATAGCAAATCTATAATTTGGAAAGCAGCAGGACAAGTTGAAGGTGTTATTTTGTTTGCAAAAGGACTAAAAGGGACATGGCATTATAAATTGAAAGGAAACAAAATAATTTTTGAAATAAAAGAAATTTCTCATTTTACAGATATGGAAAAAAATAAACTAGAAAAAAAATTTATTAAATTAGGAAAAGATATATTTAAAAAGGAAACATTGGTAGTATATCAGGGAGGCAAATTATGAAAAGAGAAGTATTTTATCCACCAGTGGGAATTGCTCATGTAACTAATAAACTTAGTGATTTGATTTTATATAAGTATAATGGTCAAAAAAAGATAATAATAAATACATCAGCTCAACCTAATAGTAGTCCACATTTGGGAACAATTACAACACTTATGACAGCTTTTGCATTAGCAAGTAAAATTAGAGATGATTTAAAAGTGGAAACAGAAGTTCAATTTGATGAATTAGAAAATAGTCCGGCAGAAACAATAGAATATAATGGAGAAATTTATTATAAAGATCAACGACATAGTTTTATCGAGCAAGAAACTAAAGAACAAGTTAATATGCAAAGATTTAAAGAAATTTTAGAAAAATTATCAGTTTCTGCTAATGTTCCTTACTCTATAAGAAGTTATAATGAATTTCAAAATAACAGATATGTTAGGAGGGCAATTATTAATATCATAAATGATAAAGAATATTTTAAAGAACTTTTATTTCCATCAGCATCAGATTTACATATTAGGACAATATGTCCAGTGTGTGGTCTTGGTAAAAAAACTATAAAAAAATTAGAAGAAAAACACAATCAAAACGAGATGACTTTGAAAGGTTTTTGTCCAACACACGGTTTATATGAGATAAATATTACAGAAGAAAATCAAGAATATGTAGATATAAATACTCAATTTAGAGATTTAACTAAAGGAGTAGCAATGTTAGAAGAAGATAAAGCCAATAATACTTTAACAATCATGTTAGATGGTGGAGATTGGTCTGGTGTATGGGCTCAACGAATGCATACAGAAGGTCTTGTTAGATTAGGTTTTACTGAATTTCCAATAAGATTTTTTGCACCAGTCATTTTAGATTGGTCGGGTGCCAAATTCTCTAAAAGTTTATATTTAAAAAATGAGGCATATAAAGATATTAATAGAGCATTTATTAATTATGATAATTTTATAGAGTGTTATAGTGATAAAGGAATAGATACATTGTGGAAAGAAGTAAAAAGTTGGATAGATGAACCTAAAAAGTTTTTTAGAAATTATTCGGTAGATTACTTTCAAGAAATTATGGGGGAAAACAATCATGAATGATATTTTAGGTGTACATTATTTAATAGGTTTTTATGACTGTGATGAAAATTATTTGATTTCTGTTTTTAAGATAAAAGATTTGATGATAAATGCTGGGAAAATTGGTAATTTTAATGTTGTAAAAAGTTGTTTCCATCAATTTAAGCCGTATGGTGTTAGTGGTGTACTTGTCTTGAAAGAGTCCCATTTTACAATTCACACATGGCCAGAACATCAGTACGCTGCTGTTGATATATTTTTGTGTGATACAAGTCTTAATATTGATAAAGTAGTAGAATATTTATGTGAAATATTTTCAACAGATAATTATAAAATAAAGAAAATTAATAGAGGCGTATGTAATGAATGATTTGTTGAATTGGAGGATTGAAAAATGAAAAAGACAATAAGCAAAAGGAACTTATAGAATTATAAAAGGAATAGATTATGAATATGAAGAAGGGAAATATGAAGATTTTAATGTGGCAGTAGAGTTTACTATTGAATAATAGAGAGTGTAAAATAAAGTGTGTAAGTTGAAAAAACAACACACTTTTTGTGTGTGATAAAATATAAGAAAAGAGGTAAAAATTATGAGAAGTAAAAACGCTAGTAAAAATGAATTAGTAAAAGCAATATTAGATACTTATCAACCACAAACTGCTGAAGATGTTCAAAATGCACTAAAAGATATTTTTGGACCTATGTTTGAAGCCATGCTTCAAGGCGAGATGAATGCACATCTAGGATATAGTAATAATTCTAAAGAAAAGAAAGATACTAATAACCGCAGAAATGGTTATATTGATAAAAGTGTTAAAACAAGTTTAGGAGAAATGAATATAGCTGTGCCAAGAGACCGAGATGGTTCTTTTGAACCGGTGATTATTCCCAAGCGTACTAAAGATATATCAGACATAGATAGAAAAGTAATTTCGATGTATGCTAAGGGTATGAGCCAAAGAGATATTTCAGATACTATTGAAGATATTTA
>JAGHHB010000085.1 GCA_017887885.1 Bacilli bacterium
TGATAATTAATGGAAGAAAAGAAATTATGTGGACTATATATGAGGGTAAGTACTGAAGATCAAGCTCGTGAGGGTTTTAGTTTACCAGAACAAAAAGAAAGATTAGAAATATTTTGTAAATTCAAAGGCTATGAGATTGTAGACTATTATACAGATGCTGGAATTAGTGCAAAACAAGGCAATTTAAGACCAGAATTTGAAAGATTAAAGGAAGATATCAAAAGTAAAAAAATAAACACTATTGTAGCCTTAAAATTAGATAGGATAACCAGAAGTATTTATGATTGGGAAAAACTAATGACATTTTTAGATGAAAATGATGCTTTTCTAGATTGTGCTAATGATGAAATAAATACTACTAATGCTAATGGTAAAATGGTATCAAGACTATTAATGAGTGTATCTCAAAACGAAATAGAAAGAACAAGTGAGAGAACTAAAATAGGTTTAGCAGGGGCGATTAAACAAGGACATATTCCCAATCAAGCCCCACTAGGATATAAACACGAAGATAAAAAATTAGTGATTGATTATTCTACTAAGGATATTGTAGAAAGAATATTTGATTTATATTACAATGGTAATTCTTATCAAACTATTTCTAATATCTTAAACAAAGAAAAAGTTTTAGGTAAGACAAATTGGAGAGATTCTACAATACTCGCTATATTAGAAAATGAACTATATAAAGGAGATTTTGTTCATGGTAAAAGAACAAAACACCCAACATATTACTCTAATGTTGTAGAACCAATTATTGATAAAGATAAATGGGAAGAATGCCAAGTACAAAAGAAAAGGAACTCAAGAAGTTATCAAAGAACATTAACTTATTTATTCTTGCAAAAATTAAAATGTCCTAAATGTGGAAGAATTTTAGGTGGTAAAGCAACAACTAAACCAAATGGAAACTCTTATTATTACTATTATTGCAACGATTGTAAGATTACAATTAAAGAGAAAATGATAGAAGAATACTTTAATAATTTTATAGATGAATTAGTTGAATATGATAGTGTTATTAATCAATTCTTCTTGCCTATGCTTAAGCAAAAATTTGATGAGCCAAAAGAACAAATTGAAAAAGAGTTAAAAAAGCAAAATGATAAATTAGAAAGAATAAGAAAAGCATATATCAATGAGGCATTTAGTTTAGAAGAATATAATGCAGAAAAGAAAATTGTTGATGATGCGATTGCAAAATTAAAAGAAGAATTAAATGATACAGAAACTAGTGAAGAATTAAACTTTACACCACAAGATATACTTCTAAAAAGAGATATTGATTATATTAACAAGGTTAAACTTGAAAAAGAATATAAAGAAAAAACGAAAACTTGGAAAGATTATACGAGAGAAGAAAAAGCAAGTTTAGTAATGTCTTATGTTGATGAAATTAAACTAGGTATGATGAACGATTATATTTATGTAGATAATATTGATTTTAGAGAATCAATTTGTAAACCTTGTAATGAATTATTTGAAATGGGTTATATTGATGTTAAAACACCTGCATTATTTGGTGATTTAGTAGGTCATTTAAGATTTAGTAATTATCTTCCAGAAGAAGAAATAGGAAAACACATAATGAGATTAAGACAATACTACGATGTGAATTTTGAAGAGGCAATCTACTATGTTGAAGATAGAGTTTTCTATTTCAATTTTATTCATGATGATAGAGCAATTATTAGAATATTCCCTATGGAAGATTATAATAAAATTGATCCAGATATCAAAATGAAAGAATATAGATATGGAATTATCTATATAAGGGGTAAAGATGAATTTCAAATGGAAGATGTAAATACTGCATTTGGCTATATTCCAGACGAATCAAATGATAGTGTTATCTATATGAAAGAACCTGTTCCTATTGAAATAGGAGTGAAACCTGTTAAAAAGGAACTACTATGTGAAGAATAAAATGCGAATAGCATTTTATAAGACTTATGTAATTTTGTTTTATTACGAAGTTTTAAAACATTATGAAATAAGTCAAAAAGGGTTCTAGGGAATCCCTAGCCCACAAGGTAATTTTGATGCTTGCGTCAAAATACCTAGGGGGTTAAATATTTTGTCAAAAACAAAATAGGCTGAAAGAAAGGATGTGATTTATATATGTCAGAACTTGCCTATTCACTACATTTGGGTAGTGATAAAAATAGAAAAAATGTATCACGAGCAAGAGCAAAAACAAATGCAAGTGGAACTACTTCATTAAGTAATAATGCAATTCAAAATGCTAGGGGTCTATCAAGAGTAGATAAACATAATTATCGTAAATATGATGATAAAGAGCACTTAATTGAAATAGTTAGAGGTACTAATTCTCTATATGATGATGTTAAGAATTTATATAAAGATGAATTTGAAGAAGCAAGATTAGAATATAACTCTAAACAAACAAGAGATAATAGAAAGATAGATGACTACTTCAAAAAGATTAGTGATAATTCTAAAAATGATTTGGCTTGTGAAATTATAATTGAACTTGGAGATAAAAAATACTGGGATACTAAAGATGATAATTTTAAGCATAAAATGTCTAATGTCTATAAGGAACAAGTAAAAGATTTAGAAAACTTAATCCCTAACTTTAAAGTAGCAAGTGCGGTTATTCATTATGATGAAACTTCTCCACATATGCATATTGTAGGTGTTCCTATAAAATACAAAAGTAAAAATGGTATGTCTAAACAAGTTGGTAAATCTGATGTTTTTACTAAAACCAAACTAATTGAATTACAAGATAAAATGAGAACACTTTGCATTGCAAGTTTTAATAAAGAATATGGTTTAAATAATATTTTAAAAACAAAGAAAAAAGGTAGAAATAAAGACATTTATGTTAAAGATATGGATGGTTATATCAAAATGCAAGAAGAAATATCTAAAAATCAAGAACGTTTAGAAAAAGCAAATATAAAATCAGAGGAATTAGATAATTTTTCAAATGAAGTCAAAGAAATAGTTGATAATTTAAAGACTACTTTAACTCACAAAGATAAGTATGTTTTAAAACAAGATGATAAAGATAAAATTGATAAATTTATTCAGCAAGTAAATACTACAAATGATGAATATAAGAAAATGCAAAAATTATCAGTAACACTTAATAATGTTGATACTGAACTACAAGAAAATAAAGAAAAGATAAAAATACTAACTGAAAACAATAATGCTTTAAACATTAAAATTAAATCATTAGAAGAAAAGATTGATAAACAAGAAGATGAAATAGATGATTTAAAAGAAGAAAATTCTAAATTAAAACAGACAATAAATTATTTTGAAAATTTATTTAGTAAATTAGTAAGTTTTATCAAAAAAAGAATTTTTGGAAAAGAAAAGGATCGAGAAGATTATATGCATTTTTCCAAAGAACTTTATGAGCATGGAATATTTAGTGATGAAACAATAGAAGATATCAGAAAAGATTATATTTATTCAAAAGACCATAGTAACAACAAAGAAAAAGATGATTACGATATAAGTGTGTAATTGTCTTTTATTTTTTTCCGAATAAACCATGTTTTTTTTCTTTTGTTTTAGTTAGAACATAAGGTTTATTATTCTCATCATCAGGTTTTACTAATGAAATGCTTGAATATTCGCCAGCAAAAATTCTAAATAAAGCACTACTAATACAATCATCAAATACAGTTTTTAAACTTCTAGCACCACTTTGCTTTGCGATGGCTAGTTCAGCAATATATTCGATAAATTCATCACTAAAATCAAAATTTACTTCTAACATATCAAATAGTTTCTTATATGTGTTTAATGGACTAAAATCAGATTCTTTTAGTATTTTTATTATATCTTCTTTCGATAATGGATTCATAGCGATTGTTTTTGAAAATCTTCCAATTAATTCTCGCATAATTCCATATTTCATAAAATCATCTATTGTGAGTTGTTTATAGTCATCGCCCTCAGTAATTCCAGTAAAAGCACCTAATCCTACAACTGTTAATTTTGATGTATCAAATTTTTTATCTTCAAAATAAAATAACGTTCCGTCAAGTAATTTTAATAAAGATCTTTGAACTCCTAATCTAGAAACGTGTGATTGATTGTCTCCAGATTTTTCAGCGAGTTTATCAAATTCATCAATAACCAAAATTCCTTTTTCAGCAAGTTCTATATCATTATCTGCGGCAAGACATAAATCTTCAAGCATATCAGTTATTTTTCTTCCAACATAACCGGTTTCAGAAAGTGCAGTTGCGTCTTCAATAACTATAGGTATATTATAAAGTTTAGATATTCTTTTTAAAATTTCAGTTTTTCCAGTTCCTGTAGAACCATAAATTAAAATATTTTCTTTTAGTTTGGCAATTAAGTCCATATCTAAATCAGAATTAACAACTTTTTGATTTTTAAATAATGCAGTTAATATTTGCATTATTTGTTCATCTTGAGAAATAATTGTCTTCTTTATTGATGAATACATAGATGAAATATCACTTGTTTTTTCAAATTCATCTTCATCAAAATCAGATTGTCTTTTATTATCCTTTTCTATATACGATATTAAATCTTCATTTAATAATCTTGTTAGACCATCACCATTATTTCTTAAATAATATTTTGCAGTTGATTGAATTCGTTTTTTTCGAATTGCAGCAAAATCTACAGAATTATCATTAGCTTTTATAGCAGCATCAATATTATCAATTAAAAAGACATATTCTCCCTCGTTAGCATTTTCGTTAATAATGCTTGCATATACCCCAGCATTATTTCCACTTAATATGTTGCATATATCATTATGTTGTGTATTTGTAAAACTAATACCAGTAGCATAATCGACAAATTCAAAAACTTCATACTTTTTCTTTTGATAAGTTATATATTTCTTCTTAAATAAATATCCTACTTTTAAGTTTGGCATAATAATTCCCCCTAAACATGAGAATTATTATATCACACATTTTTACTTTTTTGTCTAAAACTATTCAAATTTATTAAAAAATGTGTTATATTTTTATTAGTGAGTGATATTTATATATCATTTCGTACTTTTGCAAGAGTTGTAGATATCTACGACACCCGCACCA
>JAGHHB010000086.1 GCA_017887885.1 Bacilli bacterium
ATACCTTCCTAGATGAATATTACATTCATAATTTTTTGTTCCATATTTATATAAAGTAGTATCATGATCGCCCATAATTCCACCACTAAATCTAGTTAATATATTGTCTTCTTCTATTGGTTTATGTACTTTATTCTTATGAGCTTTATATATCACTGTATGTTTATTATTATAGTTTCTCACACACATGTTTTTCTTATTGAATTTACTAGATATGATATGAACTCCGTTTCTTGGATAAAGAAATGAGGTTTTTATATGAGTAAATTAACTTATGAAGATAAAATAAATATTTATCAAGAAAGAAAACAAGGCAAAACAGTAAATAGCCTAGCTAAAAAATATGGAATAAGACTGGATGGAATAAAATATTTAGTAAGATTAATAGATAAACATGGTTACAAAATTTTAAGAACTGATAAGAATAGGTATTATTCAAAAAATGAAAAAGAAAGGATAATTAACAGAGTATTAGTAAATAATGAGGCTATTTGTTGTGTTGTCATTGATGAAGGATTAAGTAGTCACGGAATTTTAAGAAATTGGATTCAAAATTATCAAGAAAACGGCTATAATATAGTTGAACGAAAGCGAGGGCGATCGACTATGCCAAAGAAACCTGCAAAGTCCCAAAAAATGAAACCATAGAAGAAAAAGTAAATGTTGTAAGTGAACTTCGGCTAACATATCCATTAAAGATTCTTTTGCAAATATCTGGTCTAGCTAAATCATTATATTATTATACTTTAGCCAAAACAGATAAAGATGTTACAGATAAAGAAATTGTTAGAGCTTGTAAGCTAGCTTGTTTAGATGAGTTTATTAATAATTTGCCAGATGGATATAATACAATAGTTGGAGAAGGTGGTGTAACATTATCTGGTGGGCAAAGGCAACGATTAACAATTGCTCGTGCTTTTATACAAAATACTAAAATTATTCTCTTTGATGAAGTAACATCAGCTCTAGATAATGAAATACAGGGATATATTCAACAAGTAATAAATAATATGAAAGACAAATATACTATATTAATAATTGTACATAGATTATCCACTGTTATAAATTCTGATAGAATTATGCTTGTAGAAGAAGGGAAAATAAGTGATGTAAGAACACACAAAGAATTATTATCTAATAACAAGACGTATAAAAAATTGTATGAAAACGAAATTTTAGATCAATAATGGCAAAAATATAATATACTATAGTCAGTTAATAAATTATTACTGACTATTTATTTTGCTCAAAGAGTTGTTGTACTTTTCTCTCTCGGACACCATAGGGAAATTTATTCTAATTTTTGTTAGATTAAAACATATAGAATCAACTCCAAAGGAAATTGATTCGAACTGTTGACAAAGTCGTAAGATTTTGAAAATAGTCTTTTATTATTTTTAAATTCGTTATATAATTAAATTGGATGTTAAAAAATTCATACACTGCTGCTTTGGTTATAGAGTTGAAATTGGTTTAAGGAGGTTAGATAATGATAAATCAAATAAAAAAAAGTGTAAATGAGTTACTAAATAAAGATGATTCAGGACATGGTATGGAACATATAAATAGAGTTTTAGATTTATCTTTAGAATTTTCTAAAAAAGAGTCCGGAAACCAAGAGATTGTATCTCTAATAGCATTACTTCATGATGTAGATGATTATAAATTATTTGGTATGGATAATGCTGAAAATTTGACAAATGCTAAAAGAATTATGAAAGAATGTAATGTAGATGAAAATACACAGAAGCAGGTTTGCCTTGCACTTAATAATATTGGGTATAGCAAAAGATTAAAAGGTTGTATTCCAACGACTCTTGAGGGCAAAATCGTATCTGATGCTGATATGTGTGATGCACTTGGCGCCAATGGTCTTTTGAGAGAGTATAAATATTGTCTAAAACATGGGAAACCTTTTTTTGATAGAAGTATATTTCCAACAGAAGACATGCCAATGGGAAACCATCCAAGCAAATGTGCTGAAAGTAGTGTTTGCCATCTATTTGAAAAAATATTAAAACTTAAGGATTTAATGTTGACAGAGTCAGGAAAAGAAGAAGCAAAAAGCAGGCATCAAATTATTGTAGATTTTTTATATCATCTATTTGATGAAGAAAACGCTTCTGAATGGACAGACTATTTGAATAAATATACGAAAAAAAGAAAAAGACGACTATGATATTAGTGTCTAATCGTTCTTTTTTATATTTCAGATGGAGGGAATTTAATTATTTTGCATCTAGTAAGAGGAGTATGTTTGCAGGATGCAATAGATTGATATTTAGATAATAATTGATTTGCAAAGTTTGTTCTAACACTTTCATATAGAAAATCACTTTTTCTTATTGCATCCGCAACATTATCAATAGTAATACTATCATTTCCTTTCTGCAAAGCTCTGGCAAACGAATTTTCTAATATACTTATGGAAATATCCGGATTGTATCTTTTATCATTATAAACACGATGCTTTTCATCTGTACATTTAATGATATGACTAATTATCATTTTAGATATATCAATATCAAAATTCCATTTTATTCCAGTCGTTTTTTCTAGTTTTACGATAGTTTTTTCGATTATTTGATATACTGAACTTTTTTGAGATTCTGATATAGAAATTTTTTGAAATCTTCTATTAAATGCTTTATCACTTTTAAAATGTTCCTCATATTCTTCTTCAGTAGTCGCTCCTATAAATTTAACTTGTCCACGATCAATATATGGTTTCATTATATTTGCCAAATCCAAATTTCCTTTACTTCCAAGTCCGGCACCAATTGCAGTATGGATTTCATCGACAAATAAAATGGTGTCTGGATTTTCAGATAAATATTTCATTAATTTTTCAACCTTTTCTTCAAACATACCGACAAGAGTACATCCTCTAACTAAAGAAGATGTATTAATTTTTAATATTTGTTTATTTTTAAGCACGGGAGAAACTTGGCCTCGACTTATTTTATAAGCTAATCCTTCAATAATTGCTGTTTTCCCAACACCTGGTGGACCAACTAATATAACAGATTTACTTGGAGTTAAAAGGGCAATTTCTAGTTCTTCGATTTCTTCTTCACAAGCTATTGCTGGATTTGATAAATAATTTTTACTAGTTAAAAATTCGTAATCAATATTTAAACTATTCAAATCGATTTTTGATGGATCGAAAAGTTGAGCAATATATAATTGATTTAAAAAATTATTCCAGTTATTGAAAGCATCATTTGATTTATCAATATTTCCTGTTCCTGTTTTTTTCCATAATCTACATGCATTTATCAATGCTTTTTTAAATTCATCATAACCTTTTACCAATATTTCCATAATATCTTTTATGCTTAATATATTGGAATTGTTATCATCATACCTAGATGAATTAGCAAAAACTTGATAATCGACATCGCTTTTTGCCAAAGCTTCTATATATCTTCGTTCAGTTGATATTATAGGTATTAGTTGACGATATAATTCATTTACAGCAACAATTGTTAATTCTGCTTTTTTTCCAATATCACTAGTTAAATATACATTATCCCTTTTTCTTGCTAAATCTACAAATGAATAGTATACTAAATATGAAATATGAGGTAAACCTTCTTCTGTGCTTAAATCGTATTTATCAATTAAATTACCATAATTAAATTCCACTCTAATATTCAGTTTGTTATCATTTCCAACATTAAATATTACTTTACAATTGTACCTATCCAAATGTAATGTAGTATTTCCATACTTATAAATATTCTCTATAGCTTGCGTCATCAAATTCATGTAAAACACCTCTCTTTGAAATTGCTCTATATAATAGCAAAAAAAATATATTTTGTCAAAAATCACTGTGTAAGTTTTGTTATTGTTTAATATTTTGTAAATCTTTTTGCTTTTTTAGTATTTGCTTTCTTTTAGTAAAAATTTATATTTCATTAAACAACTTTTCAATTTTAGGTTGAAATTCGATGGCTATCTTGTAATGCTCTTAAATTTTGTATATATTTTTCTAAATTGAGAATTTCTAACATGACTAAATATGTCAAATATTATTTGCCATTTAAAATTAATTAATGTTAAAAATACAAATAGTCATGCCTAATTTATTTTGACAGAAAAAGTATAAATATATAAATAATAGAATGTTTAGTATATTATATAAGATATATATGGTTTTAACTAAAAAATTATCCCTTTTAAATCAACTCGATTCTTATTCCTAAAACTCCATATTGTTCTTGTTTTTCTTTGGTGTAAAATTGTTCAAGAACGTCAATCAATTCACTTTTACTCATCGATTCATCCGATAAAATTGAAATGTCAAAATCCTTGAACATATCTTCAAAAGTATTATATCTTAATAAACCTACAACTTTTGCAGTAAACGAGCACTTTAATTCCGGCTCTTTTAAGAATTTAATTGTATCTCCAATTTTAATTTGTCGTCTTTTTTCATCAAAAAGTCTAATTTCAATTCTTTTTGTACCATTAAGTATAAAATTATAATATTCCGGCTGTAATTTCATTTCATGTTTCATATTATTTTCTTCCTTTCCTTTTTACTTTTTCGAATATTTTTGTCATTAAAAAAGTACACTTGTATATTGATATAATTAGTGATCGTGTCTTACAAGTTAATTGTGTCTTTTTTAATTAGTTTCTTCTCTAGCTTCGGTGAAAATGTTTTTTAATATAAAAATAGTAAAATTATAATTTCGGCAAAGATAAAGCCCAATTTAATAGTACCTTATTAGCAATCTTTAGTTCTTTATCAATATCATTAGAGCTTTTTCTTTTACCATTGCTATAATAGTCAATTTTCATTTCAATAAGATTTTTGCCATTTAGTTTAAACCCCTCTGGTAGAATATTAAAATTAATATTTTCTTTAAACTTTATATAGATATGAGTATAAGTATATGGTATTAAAATATCATATTCACCATTTTTATTACTAATTATATAACCTAAATCGCCTTTAAAATCTTCTAAAGACTTTTCCTTATATAGTTCATATAATCTTGGATCTTTCACATGACCAGAGCAACAATATTTTGTATAATATCCTTTTTTATTTAATATGGAAATAGTTTCCGCTATTGCCTCGTCGACTTCAATAATATTATTCATAATTTCAAATGTTTCACTATTTATATATTTATGATTCATTATATACACTTCCCTTCAACCGTTATAAACAATATTATACTATAATTTTACCAAAATTTATGAAAATATTTTATTTTTATTAGATATATGATATAATTTAGTGATAGAAGAGTGCTCTTAACAAGAATATTTTTATTTATCAAAATAATTTTGAGAATCATATTTTCAATACAGATAAAAAAAAGATTTATATTTAATTCTTTGAAAAGTGCAATTTAATAACGAAATAGTTAGAGATCGTCTTTACAATATTTTAGAGTTAAAAGGCTTTATAAACAAAAATAATATTCTAATGAAGAAACATATATATACTGTAAGTGGTAACGAAGATTCCATAATAGAGTTATAAAAAGAGGCTAACTAATATAAAGAAATTAAATATTGCTTAAAAAAGATAGAAGAATGACAAGATGAAATGGGTGGTTGTAATGATTTTAAATGTATCGGGAAGAACAGATATAGTAGCCTTTTATTCTAAATGGTTTATAAATAGATATAGAGAAGGTTTTTTAGATGTCCGCAATCCCTTTTACCCTAAAAACGTATCAAGAATTTTTTTTAAAGATGTAGATGCTATTTTATTTTGTACAAAAAATCCTATACCAATCCTTTCATACTTAAAAGAAATTGATAAACCAATATTATTTCATGTCACTCTAACATCATATAAAAAAGATATTGAACCTAATATTCCTAGCAAAAAAATGATAATTGAAGCGGTTAAAGAACTATCTAGTATAGTAGGAATAGATAATTTATATATTAGGTATGATCCCATATTTATAAGTTCCAAGTATAATTTAGAATATCATAGAAGAGCATTTGAAAAATTGTGTTGTTTATTAGAAGGATATGTAAACAAAATAATAGTCTCTTTTATAGATGATTATAAGAATGTAAAGAATAATGCTAGGATATTGAAACAAAGGAAATTTACTGAAAGTGATTATAAAATAATTGGTGAAAAATTTAGTGAGAGTGCAAAAAAATATAGAATATCTGTCCAAACTTGCTTTGAAGAGGAAAATTTAACCTCATATGGTTTTGTTAAAGGAGAGTGCCTATCGCATGAACTTGCATATAGAATGACTGGCAAAAAATTTCCTAACTGGAAAGCGCGAAAAGAACAAAAATGTAATTGTGTCCAAATGGTAGATGTCGGGGTATATAATACTTGTCCTCATCATTGTAAATACTGTTATGCTAACTATAATGAGGAAATAGTAGAAGAGAATATAAAAGAACATCACGATGATTCGAGTATGTTAATTGGTTATTTGAGTAATGATGATAATCTTACAATAAGAAAAAAATGATAGTAATTTTAATAGATAAAAGGATGTGAAATATGAAAATATTGCTAATTCTCCTGTTATTATTTATAACAGGATGTGAAAATAATAGTCAAGAAGAGGTTTTTGAGGAAGATAATAAGACTATTGTGGAAAAAAAAGAAGAATATATAGATCATAATCCTATTAAAGTCGGTATATATCTGTATGATAACAACTATATTGATAAAGAAGTTATTGAAGATGTATATTATACGAACTTTATAAGCGGAAAGGATTTAGGATCATTTGAAGTTTTCTTTTCTAATAGTGGAGTATCTGGAAATAATTTTAAAGAAGCTTGGTTTAATAGTTATAATAGTTATACTAATATTGAAGGGTATAAAATAGGTTTTAATATCAAATTTATTCTAGATGATACAACAAACTTTAATAAAACCTTTTTAGAGCCAGATATTTATTGCTTTGGAGAATATTTTTATGTTTATTTTTATGATGATGTTAATCAGAAAGAAGGAACCTTCTATAGTCATCTTGAGCAAGTAGAAGAAAATACATTAATCACTTCAGTTAAGTTATATGCGACAGCGGGCATTGAAAAAGTTGAGAATATTATTTTAAGTGTTTTTACGTATAAGGATGAAGAGGATTTCGATGATAATGGGGATTATCGTGGTAATTCTCGTTATACAATTCGAATAAAAAAGAATAATTAATAAATTATTTTAACCAAAAAAAACAAAGTGCAGTTTTTAAGTGTACTTTGTTTTAGTTATTAATTTTGGAATCGAAACAAAATTTTATTTTAATATATTTTTAGTAAAATGCATTATTACTCTTTCTAATTCTTTTTCATCGTCTAGTCCAACATAATATTCTTTACCATCTTTTTTTACTGTTTTGCGGAAACAAATATCGTTCTCATTATCAATGTTGGCAAAAAGTGTATATAAAGTTTTATTAATAACCATTTCTTCAACTATCATATACTTTATTCCATCATCTAAAATAATCGTCTTTATATTTGTCTCCATTATCTATTTCTCCCTTCCGAATCAGCATCTGCATTAAGAAAAACATTTGTATCACCAATGCGATATGCCTCTACAAGTTCACTTTCCATATAGTTGGCAAAGACAGTACTACTAGGAGCTCCTGATTGATCTAAATATCCGTTAATTCCAAAAAATTGACTACTACCAGTGTAATAATAACTTCCATTCTGATATGGTATAGTCTGAACTAAATTATTAAATTCCGAAGGAGACAGTACTAAAAAGTACGGATAAGCTTCTTCTGGCGTCTTTAAATCTAATTTATAATATTCATTTTCGTCGCTTTGTAATATAACTATTTCACCCTCTGAAGTAGTAGCGGCTATTCCAGTGTCTAATAAACTTTCCTGTGCTGCTTCGGCAATTTCTTGTTTAGCTGTTTTTAAGTCATGATGGTATTCTATTTTTCGATAGATTTTTTCTCCAAGTTCAATTCCAGATAAGAGTAAAAGAGTCGCTAGTGCGCCAGCAGCGTACTGCCTAATAGAATTTCTAGGTCTTTTTTCTTTTTCAACTTTATCCGTTGGCGTAGAAAAATTGCCACAACTTTTTTCTTCTACGCGGTTCTTTTTATCTCTATTGTTAAAAGCCTCTTGCCATGCATTAGCATAATCTTCATTATTAGTATTATTCATATTTTATTTACCCTCCTAAAATAAATATATATCAATTTTATAGTTATGTCAATTCTTCTTTAGAGTATTTGACATTAAATGGTATCAATACCAATTAGATTACAGATAATATGCGCTTGATAGAAGCTAATTTTCATTCCTTTAGTATATTTCATAGAAACTCTAATACCTTCAATACTAGAAGAAGAAAAGTCAATACCATTTAAATTAGTTTCTAAAAAATCACTTTGTTTTAAGGAATTATTTCTTAATTCTATAGTTTTAATATCACATTCAATAAAAGAAGAATTATCTAAATTACATTCTGTAAAAAGACAGTTTCTAATTTTAGCATTATTCAAATTTAAATACTGACAATTAGAATCTATTATCTCAATATCACTAAAATTTGTTTCACTAAAGTTAATACCCACTAATTTACAATTTTTAAATACAACTCTTCGAATATATTTTTTACTAAAATTAATATTTGATAAATCACAATTTTCAAAATAACAATCAATCAAGTCGACATTAGCTAGTTTTATATTAGAAAAGTTAATATTATTAAAATGACAACTATCAAAAGTTATATCTTGAATAGATATGTAATTAAGCGGTGATTTGGAAAAATAAATATTAGAAAAAGTATTTTCTTCTATACATTCTTTAAAAGTCAAAGCGATACTATTTTTCATTCTAGGTTTATTTATCTTCATTTTTTTCACTAGCAATATTATAAAATATAAGAGTTAATAAGTCAATAATGTTTGAAATCAAAACTTTTTGTCCATAATAATATTGGAAAGGAGATAAAATGAATAATACTTACGAAGTAGTTCCTGATATTATATCATGTAAAGATTTAGACTATCTATCAGATATGTTCCAGTGGAATTATGGTGGATACAAAAGCTTAATTAACTCTTTAGAATTAATTAAAGACCCTGAAATTAAAAGTATGCTAGAAAAAGTAGCCCAAACATTATATGGAAACATGCAGGCAGTTCTAAATATTTTGGAGGTGAAAAATGAACACCAATAATCAGATATCTAATCCTCAAACAGAAGTCGAAAAAGGAATTAAGCAAAATGATAAAGACTATTTAAATAGTGCCTTATCGCTTCTTAAAGAGATGGAGAAAAACTATGTAGTTGCTTTAACAGAAGCTTCTAATGAAAATTTATTTTCTCAATATGAGAAGGTGTTTAATGATATCAAAGTTTTACAGAGAGAAGTTTTTGAATTAGCCTTTTGTAAAGGATGGTATTCTTTGGAAAAAGCTGATGGCAGTAAAATAAACGAAAAATACACTATGTTAAATACAGAATTTAATGATCTAAATATGTAAATAAGATAAATCTTATCTCGTTTCTTGAACAATAGAAACGAGTTTTTTGTTATTTCCAAAATATATTAACACTAATAAAGATCAATAGACTATTGAATTTAGCTATTAAGAAGTACTATCTTTAGAAAAAAAGAGACTGCTTTGAGTCTCTAATTTTTACTTAAGACGTAATGGAATTTATTTGATCGTTAAATGATTTTCTTCCAAGTCGATCGTTATGGTACTATCGAATTTTATTTTATCTTCAATAATAGCTTTCGCTATTAATGTTTCGACATGTCTTTGAATAAATCTTTTTATTGGTCTTGCACCATATTTTTCATCATAGGAACTGTCCAAAATGTATTCTTTGGCTTGAACAGTTAGTTTTAAATGAATATTTTTATCTTTCAGACGATATTCAATATCAGAAATCACTTTATCAATAATATCAGAAATTACTTCTCTCGTTAAAGATTTAAAAATAATAATTTCGTCAATTCTGTTGATAAATTCTGGCTTGAAGGTCTTTTTTAATTCGAGCATTACAAGATCGTTGGCTTCGGATTTGTTTTCTAAAATATATTCGCTTCCTAAATTAGAAGTCATAATAATAATTGTGTTCTTGAAATCGACAGTTCTTCCTTGACCATCAGTTATTCTACCATCGTCTAATATTTGTAAGAGAACATTAAAGATATCTCGATGGGCTTTTTCGATTTCATCAAATAAGATAATCGAGTAGGGGTTTCTTCTGACAGCTTCCGTAAGCTGGCCGCCTTCATCATAACCAACATATCCAGGAGGTGCTCCAATGAGTCTAGCTACAGAGTGACTCTCCATATATTCAGACATATCAATCCTAATCATATGTCTTTCATCATCGAATAATTCATAAGCCAAAGTGCGGGCAACTTCTGTTTTTCCAACTCCTGTAGGACCTAGAAAAATAAACGAACCTATAGGCCTATTTGGATCTTTAATACCTGCTCTTGTCCGAATAATAGCCTGTGTTACTAGATGTATAGCTTCATCTTGTCCTTTCACTCTTTTTTTCATATTTTCTTCAAGATGGAGAAGTTTATCTCTTTCGCTACCTACCAATTTTGAAACGGGAATATTAGTCCACTTGGCTATAATTTTAGCAATAGCTTCCTCATCGACAGTATCTGACAAAATATCGGATTTGTTTTGGCTTTGCAATTCTTGTAATTCTTTTTCGAGACGTGGAAGAGTACCATGTCTTAATTTAGCAGCTTTTTCTAAATCATAGTTATTTTCTGCTGTTTCCAAATCAAAAATAACAGCATCTATCTCTTCTTTCTTTCGGCTTATTCTACTATTAATATTTTTTTCTTTTTCCCATTTTGCTCTTAAATTTTCTTCTTCAATTTTAAGTTTTTCTAGTTCTTCATCAATTTCAATAACACGTCTTTTCGAAATTTCATCCTTCTCTTTTTTTAGAGCCTCTTTTTCTACTTCTAATCGCATAATACTTCGCTCAAGGTTGTCTAATTCTGTTGGAACGGATTCCATTTGGACTTTAATAGTGGCTGCTGCTTCATCAACTAAATCGATAGCTTTATCGGGAAGAAATCTGTCAGTTATGTATCGATCTGATAAAGTAGCAGCGGCGATTAGTGCTTTGTCTTTAATATTGACACCATGAAATACTTCAAATTTTGATTTTAGTCCTCTTAAAATAGTAATAGTATCGAAAACATTAGGTTCTTTTACTAAAACTTTTTGAAATCTTCTTTCTAAGGCAGCATCTTTTTCGATATATTTACGATACTCATTTAAAGTAGTGGCCCCTATACAGTGAACTTCGCCACGAGCAAGCATGGGTTTTAACATATTTCCTGCATCCATAGCCCCCTCAAGAGCTCCTGCACCTACGATCATATGTATTTCATCAATGAACATGATAATATTACCGTCAGCTTCTTTTACTTCTTTTAGGACAGCCTTCAATCTTTCCTCAAATTCACCACGATATTTAGCTCCCGCAACTAAAGAACCCATATCTAACTCCCAGATAGTTTTATCTTTCAAACTATTTGGGACATCACCTTTGACAATTCTAGTAGCAAGACCTTCAACAATAGCGGTTTTTCCGACACCTGGTTCACCTATTAAGACCGGATTATTTTTCGTTTTTCTTGATAATATTCTAGTTATAGATCTTATCTCCTCGTCACGTCCTATAACAGGATCAATTTTTCCATCTTTGGCAGCTTTAGTAATATCGCGGCCATATTTTTCTAATGGTTTTTGTAAATTTTCTTCATAAGGATTATTAATATTCATTTTTTTCACCTTCCTTTTTAATACATACATATTATAGCTATGTTTTTAGCAATTGTCAATATAGATTGCTAATATTATATGAAAAATAGTTATTTATATGTATCTTTTTGGATAAATATATATAATTACTGTAATGTTAAGAGAAAAATGTGTATTGCATATTTAATAGAGACAATATTTTATAAAC
>JAGHHB010000087.1 GCA_017887885.1 Bacilli bacterium
ATTAGATATGTTGGTAAGGAGTTAGCTGAAAAGTTATATAATAAAGGTAATTGGCTAACTTTAGAAGAGTATTATGGAATTGATAGTGAATATAAAGAGTAAGATCTAACAATAGATAAAAAAGGAGTGATAGAAATGTATGATATTATTATTATAGGAGCGGGCCCTGCGGGACTTTTTGCTTCTTATGAATTAGTAACCAAAAATAAAAAATTGAAGATAGCTTTACTTGATCGTGGAAAGCGAGTGGAAAATAGAGTTTGTCCGATGAATAGTAAAAAAACACCTTGTATTAGTTGTAAGCCTTGTTCAATACTGTCTGGTTATGGTGGTGCTGGTACTTTTTCTGATGGGAAGTTAAATTTTATTCCTAAAATTGGCAAGAGTGATTTATTTAGATATATGCCTAAACAAGAAGCTTATGATCTTATTTGTGATACAGAAGAAATATTTACTAAATTTGATATGAATAGCAAAGAATATCCTAATAGTCTTGAAAAAGCAAATGAACTTAAAGAAAAAGTAACTAAATTAGGACATGAACTATTAATAATTAGGCAAAAGCATCTCGGATCAGATAAATTGCCGCAATATATAAAAAAGTTTACAGATTATTTAGAAAAAGAGGGAATTGATATTTTTGATAATACAGAGGTTAGAGATATTATCAAAGATAAAGATCACTATATCGTTAAAACTAATATTGATAGTAAAGTTTTGAAAGCTAAAAAAATTATTGTTGCGCCTGGTAGAACAGGAGCAAAATGGGTACAATCATTAGCGGATAAATATAATATTCCCTATATATCTCAAAGTGTCGAAATTGGTGTCAGAGTAGAGGTAAGGAAAGAAATATTAAAAGATATCACGGATATTATATATGATCCTACTATTTTTATTAAAACGAAGACATATAATGATGAAGTAAGAACATTTTGTACAAATCCCGGTGGTTTTGTAGCTAAAGAAAATTATGAAGGTTTTATCTGCGTTAATGGTCACTCATTAAAGGATGTAAAGTCAAATAATAGTAACTTTGCTTTTATTTCTAAAGTAACTCTTACTCATCCAACCACTAATACAAGAGAATATGGAGAGGCAATAGCTAAAATTGCCGATATTTTAGGGGCTGGGAAACCTATAATTCAAACATTAAAAGATTTAAAACAAGGTAGAAGAAGTGAATGGCATCGAATAGAGAAAGGTTTTATCGAACCGACCTTAAAAGACTGTGTAGCGGGAGATTTAGCTTTAGTGTTGCCACATCGTATTCTTAAAAATATTATTGAAGGGCTTGAAGAGCTAGATAAGATAATACCTGGTGTTAATAATGATGAGACATTACTATATGGTCCGGAGATCAAATTTTTTAGTAATGAAATAGTTACGAATAATAATATGAAACTAGATACTGAAGATATTTACTTTGTTGGAGATGGTGCTGGCAAAGCTGGTAATATTGTTGCGGCGGCTGCAACAGGACTTATTGCTGCTCGAGATATTTTAAAAACGTTAGCAAGTAGTAATGTAAAATAAAAGAAAAAATTATAATTTTTTTTGATGTAAGTTGATTTTCTTCTTGAAAAAAGTTATACTTATGTTAGTATAGTACGTGAGTAAAAATCTATACTAGAAAGGATGTAGTATGAAGTTAGAAGGAAAAGTGGCAATCGTAACAGGTTCTTCACGAGGAATAGGATATGAAATTGCGAAACTCTATCTCAAGGAAGGAGCTAAAGTTGTTGTTTGTGGTAGTAGTGATGTAACTGCTCAAAAAGCGGTCACTAATTTACAAAAAGAACTTAATATTAATGATGAAGCTATATTGGGAACGGGAATAGATCTTAAAGATAATGCTAGTATAAAAATGGTTATCACTAAAACGATTGAACGATTTGGTAAAATAGATGTTCTTGTTAACAATGCTGGAATAACTTCTTCTGAATCTATTTTAGAATCAACTGACGAGAGTTTTCAAAATATGTTTGAGATTAATTTCTTTAGTTGTGTAAGATTGATAAGAGAAGTCATTCCTTATATGAAAAAAAGTGGTGGTTCAATTATCAATACTAGTTCTATGGTAGGAATTTATGCTTCACCATATCAAGCAGCGTATTCTTCAAGTAAATTTGCGGTAAACGGTCTTACAAAAGCATGCGCTAAAGAACTCGGACAATATAATATTAGAGTTAATGCCGTTGCTCCCGGTGTTGTTGGAACTGATATGGTGACCAAGAATGTTACTGAAGAGATGAAGCAATTATTAGTAAATTCTACTCCACTTCGTCGAATGGCTAATCCTAGTGATTTGGCGGGAATATATTTGTATTTGGCTAGTGATGAATCTAGTTTTACTACAGGGGCGATTATTCAAGTTGATGGTGGCTTAGTAATGTAAAATTAAAGTAGGAAAGAAGGTAATTATGTTAAAAACAAAAGTAGGTTATAGTCAAAATGCTGATAATTATTTATCAGGAATTGAAACTGCTAAAATGGCACAGTTAAATAATGCCAAAGTTGCTTTATTATTTACTTCTGTTGTTATGGATCAAGAAAGCGTAATAAATGGAGTCAAGAGTGTTGCAGATGTTCCAATACTTGGTTGTACATCTAGTGCTGCAATATGCACGCAAGATGGGTATTTAAATTCTGAAGAGGGTTATGCTGGAATGATGAGCTTTGGGGGGACTTAACTGTAGGTGTAGCTGGCTCTGAAAGAAAAGCTGATCCAAGAAAAATAGGACAAGATCTTGCAAAAGAGGCAATGAAAAGAGCGGGGAAAGAATGTGCTCCTAATTATTTCTTTATGTGTTGTTCGCCTGCTGAAGAAGAATTCTATTTAAAGGGAATTGAAGATGTAATAGGACGTGTGCCAATGTTTGGTGGTTCTGCCGCTGATGACACAGTTGAAGGAAAGTGGCATATTATTTGTGATGATAAAGTATTTACAGATGGGTGTGCTATTTGTTTCTTTTATACAGATAGTTATATGAAAAATTTATATGATGGAGCATATACAGAAACAAAAAAGGCTGGTGTAATTACTAAAATAAATGGTGTAAGGACGTTGGCTGAAATAGATAATGTTCCCGCTGTAGAAAAATATGCTGAATGGACAGGAAAAAAGATAGAAGATCTAATGGGAAATAAATTACTTACGGAGACAATATTCAATCCTTTAGGTGTGAAAGATCCGATTGGTAGTATTACAGCTATTCGTCATCCAATGTTTGCAAATGAAGATTTATCGATGAATATTGGAGCGAATTTGTCTGAAAATACGGCTGTTGTATTAATGGAAGGAACAGTAGAAAGTTTAATTGAAGCCAATCCTAAAACTATACAGAAACTTAATTCATTGATGGAAGAGGAAGCACAGAGTTATCTTTTAGTTCATTGCGGAGGTCGAAGATTAGGAATTGCTTTAAAAGGAGAAGAAGATAAGATTTATCCTGCTGTCAAAGCAGTAATGGGCAATAAAGAATTTTTAATGGTATTTACGTTTGGAGAATATGGAAGTTCTGATCATTCTGCCAATACCGTTGGTGGGCTTTCCTTATCGTATACAGGTTTTGGTAATTAAAATGGAGGTAAGATGAAGAGTTTAATAGGAAATCGTTGGGTTGATTCTAAAGATAATAAAGTTATAGAAGTAATTAATCCAGCAACTAATGAAGTAATTGATACTGTTCCAAGTTTAACAAAGGAACAGATTGATGAAGCTGTACAAGAAGCAAAAATAGCTCAAAAGGAATGGGAACAAGTATCCCTTCATCAAAGGTGTGCAGTTTTGTTAAAGTTTGCCGAACTAGTTTTGAGAGACAAAGATCGTTTAGCGAAATTATTGTCTGACGAAACTGGTAAACCAATTAGAGAGGCAATAGCAGAAATTGCTAATATTCAAATAGGTGTTCGTGGCTATGTAGAAAAAGCTAAACATGAATATGGGAACATTATTTATCGTGGTAGTGAACCCGGCCAAGAAAATACTATTCAGTATACAATCCAGCAACCTTTAGGAGTTGTTGTCGCTATAATTCCATTTAATTTTCCAAGTGACATTTTTATCAATAAAATTCCTCCAGCTTTAATTATGGGTAATGCTGCCATATTAAAACCAGCAAGTGTAAATCCTTTAACATTAACTTCTTATGTCGAGTTACTAGTTGAAGCAGGGATTCCAAAAGGTGTAATTCAGGTTGTTCATGGTTCTGGGTCAGTCGTTGGAACTGCTTTGACATCAAATCCTGACGTTTCACTAGTAAGTCTTACAGGTTCTACAGAGGCTGGAATTGATGCTGCAAAAAATTGTGCTGAACATTGTGCGCATAGTTCATTAGAATTAGGAGGTAATGATGCCTTTATTATTTGCGAGGATGGCGATATTGATTTAGCGGTAGAAGAAACTGTATGGGGAAGATTATATAATACAGGGCAAGTTTGTTGTGCTTCTAAAAGATTTTTAGTTCACAATAGTGTTAAAGATGAATATATAAGAAAAATGGTTGAAAAGATTTCTACATTAAAAGTTGGGTTACCCTCATCAATGGAAACTGATATTGGTTGTTTAGTTAGTGAAAATGCCGCAATAGAAGTCGAAAAACAGGTTAATAAAACACTTGAAGAAGGAGCCAAACTAGTTTGTGGTGGAAAAAGAAATGGTGCATTTTATGAACCTACTATTTTAGTAGATGTTACACGTGATATGGAAGTGGCAAAAGATATGGAAATCTTTGGTCCGGTAATACCAGTAATAGGATTTGATTCTTTAGAAGAGGCAATTTCTATAGCTAATCAATCTAAATACGGTTTAAGTGGATCGATAGTAACCAAAGATTTTAATAAGGCAATTAAGACATCAGAGCAAATGGAGTGTGGCGGATTTGTTATTAATGGTGCTAGTTTCTTTAGAAGTTTTGAACAACCATTTGGTGGTTGGAAATATTCTGGGATAGGTAATGAAGGAATAATGACTACCTTGAAGGAAATGTCACGAACAAAGACGGTTATTCTGAAGAATGTTACAAAATAATAAAGTATATTTAAAGAAGACGATTTGTCTTCTTTTTATAATGGAAAAAGGTAAATATTATTTAATCTATTAAGTTTTTTTTATTAATTATGCTTTTTTCATAACTAAAATGGGAATAAAGACATAAATTATAATAAAGGAAGTGAAAAAATGTTTGACGCATGGGAAAAAATAAAAAAAGACCGAGAATGCTTAAAAG
>JAGHHB010000088.1 GCA_017887885.1 Bacilli bacterium
TCCATAAGACACATGGAATAAAATCCGTTTCATATTCTCCATTATCATTTTTAAAAATTCTATTTACTGCTAGTGTTATATTACTAACTTTATTTTCATTTTCAGTTTCTTTTATTTCTGGGTCTGAAACTATACGACCTACTAATACTATTTGATTTAACATATTTATTTCTCCTTCATTTCTTTCTTAATTTTTACTTTAAATTTCTTTTTGTTTTTCAAATGTTTAACTTGATATGGTAATTCCAATTTATCAAAATCTTTAGAATTTTCTCCATGTATTGGAATTATTATTTTAGGTTTAATAATATTACAAACTTCTATAATTCCCTGAGCTGTTGCGTGTCCACTTGTATGTAAATAATAATATTCTTTAGGTACAAATTCAGAAATATTTTTATCAGCAGAAGATCCTTTTAAATATCCTAGCCATTGAGAATAAATAAACAAATTATCTTTGAAGTTAGGACTATTTATAAACTTTTTAGAAAAATAATTACTTCTTACTAACATACAAAAACCATTATCAACCATTTCTTTATATAATCTTCTATCAAAACTTTGAACTTCTGAAAAATCATAATAATCTTCATATTTTTTGCTAGTTTCTGTTATATAATTAAGTATTTCTTTTTGATAATCATCACATATAAATAGTTTATTTCCTACTTCTTTATTTGCGTGATAAAACGAAGCTATTCTATCAATATTGGTAGAAGCACACATTATAAAAACATACTTATTATTTTTTATTAAATTAACTGCTTCTTTTTGCAACATTAATTCAGATACAAAAGTCTCATCTAATCTTGAAAGAGTAGTATGTTCACAAATGATAACATCAATATTTTTAATATCCTTAAATATTTGAGAAATATCTTTGCTAATATGTCCGTGAGTACGAAAATCCCCTGTATGTAAAATCCTTTTATCTTCGTTTTCTATAAGAAACATATAACTATCAAAAGCAGAATGATCGATACGAATAGGAGTTAATTTTAAATCCTTAATTACAATAGGAACATCTTGTTTAAAAGTTTGAAAAGTCTTCAACCTATCAAGATGTTCTTGTGTTACTTCTGCTATATTAGGTTCTTTCATCTTTCTTTGATATATTGTAAAAACTTCTTTAGCTTGTTCTCCAATATAAATAGGAACATCTTTTTTAACTTTCATATATTCACCTATATGGTCTAAATGATAGTGCGAAATAAAAACAGCATCACATTTTTTGCTGATTTTATAAACATTAACTTTTACCTTACTTTCACAAGTAGGTAAATTAGTTCCAATATCAATAAGTATTCTTGCTTTTTTACTTTTAATTTCAGTTATACATCCACCAATTTGATTAACGCCTCTATGAATTTTAATTTGCATAAGTATAACAATTCCTCTCTAATTTTGGCTTACTAAGTTTTTATTATTAGATAGAAATGTTACTTTTTCTGCAATTATTTTAATTATTTTATCTTCCGTACTTTCAATTCTTCCTCTTATACCTACTAAGTCACCCTTATTGCAATATTTAAAGATAGTATCTCCAATAGAATTTATTAATTCAATAGGTATAAAATCAGTTTCATATTCGCCATCTTGATTTTTAAAATTACGCCCAATATTCAATATTAGTTTATATGTAGTTATTTCATCTTCTTCAATTTTTTCAATATCATCGTTTATTCTACCAACTAACATAACATGATTATTCATTATTTTTTAACCTCTTTTCTTTGCTTATTCTAATTTTTTTAATTTTCATAGACATTATTCCTTTCTTTTTTGGCTAATGTAATAATAATTTGAACATTCTTTCTAAGCAATTTTTTCTAGGTCTTTGTAATCCTTTTTTATTATAATAATATCTGTCAATTAAATATTTAACATATTCAGATGTGTATTCGTAATTATATAAATTATCGATATATTCCTGTACTTCAGTAATATTTCTATTTTTACGAAGTAGTCTCAGTTGTTCAGATATATTTTTCTTTTGGCATATAATCTTTTTTACTTTCTTAGGAGTTTTTATTATATCTGCAAGTTCTTCAAAAGTAATTTTTTTATTTATGTATTTAGTTAATTTATCAATGTATATTAATGCTAAATATTTAGTTATGTGATTTTTAAAATTATAGTTTTGAATTTGATTTGTGTATAAGGTGTATGAATATTTTTTTTCTTTGTTCCATATCTTTATTTCCTTTCTGTCTAATATAAATTTTAGATTAGAAAAAATAGCTTTTTGTTTATTCTTTTTAGTTTTTGCAACTTGAATATTGTTAAAAACTAACATTATAAAATAATAAACTTCTTTTTCAAAATTATTATTCATTACTAATCCCCTTATAAAAATATAACATAGTAGTTTTTGAAAGTTTTAATACAAAATAAAAAGCCATTATCCAATTTGGACAATGGGCATTTAATCTTTTACTATGCAATTTACCGAGCAACTTGAACTTCTAACTTTGTTCCTTCAATAACATTTGTTCCTTCTGCTCTTGACTGATATAGAATTGTACCAGTTTCATATCCTGAATTTTCTACATATTCAATAGTTAAAATTAAATTGTTTGAGTTTGCAAATTTTTGTATATCAGTAATATTATAAGTTCCATTACAGAAATTCGGATAACGGGCTATTATATTTGGAATATATAAAGTGATATTATTATATTCATATATTTTACTGTTTGCTGGTATTGATTGTCCTATAATAGTTTCGCTATCATAATTATTAGAACTTTCTCCAATAGGTAAGTCTTTTTTTTCAACTAACACATATAAATTCAAAGATTCTAAATAACTTTTTACTTCACGATAATTTTTTCCTACATAATTATCAATAGTAATAATTTTAACTTCTTCTTTATTGTTATTACTGTTATTGTTATTGTTGTTATTACTATTACTGTTATTATTATTTACATCATTTGTTTCTTTTTTTAAGTGATTTTCTTCATATCCTTCAGATGTATAATTCTCACATTTTAAATATGTTTTTCCATCAATTTCAACTGCATTTGCTGTAACGATAGAGTAAGCATCACATACGCCATCATTATATAGTTTTAATATTGTTTCATCTTCTATATAGTTGTTACTAACAAGCACAGATAAACTTATTTCCTCTGTAATAGTTTTTTCCATATATGAGTAATTATCAAATACATACATAATTGAAGATTCAGATATAGTACCTTCTATTTCAGCATAATCAATATTAATTAACTCTTCATTCTGCTCATCATTTGTTTCTTGATTTACTTCTTCATTAACTTCAGTTTGGTTTTCAATATCATTATTAGATTTCTGCTTATTAACAATAAATAAAATAATTAAGCAAGTAGCAATAATTAGAGTTATTGCTATTATAAAAATTAATATAATTTTTTTATTTTTAATGTTTTTCATAAACTTTTCACCCCAATTAATAATTACCACCTACCACAAGATAAGTTAAATTTAGTACAAGTAGTCTCATCTAAAATATGATAATTTGGATTACTAAATCCATCATCACCACATCCACCATCTGTCACTAAACCATATTTTGAATAGTCTAAATTTGTTTGAAATTTGCTATATTTATTATCTTTAAAATTTATATAATCAAATTTAAATCTAGGACCGCTTTGGTTTCCAACATACATGCCTTGTATTTTTCTTAACTCAGTTAAATAATTGTTTGGAATAGCAGCATCATCACAATTAGGAAAATATCTCCAATCGCCATAATCACTCCATTTTCCAACAGTTAATTTTCTATTCATATATTCATTTAACCATTCTTGATATTCAATATCTGTTTCAAAATAATTTTTATTATCTAATACAAGTGCGTCTAAATCTTTGTCGTAATTAGGAAATATGGATTTTAATTCATTTAGTGATTTATTATTACAAACAGGATTTACATAAACATATTCTGAACAAACCATACTAGAAATATAATATTGTACATTGTCATTTAAATTTATATCATATTTTTTAGATAAATCTTCATTATCATTATTATCAGGATTTGTATTAGGTTTTTGACTATCATTATTGTTTGTATCAGTATCTTGACTATTGTTATTATTTGAGATGTTATTTGAGTTATCATAATCAGTTGTTGTTTCTATCTTTTCCCATTTTGCAATTAATTTAATATCTGAATTTATTTCTTGATTAAAATCAAATTTTTCACCATTTAGTTGCCATTCTATAAATTTATATCCATTTTTTATTGGAGTAGTAGGTTGTGTTGCTAATTTTCCTTTTTCAACTGTTTGAGTAATAATCTCATTACCCCCATTAGTATCAAATTCAATATTATATAAAACTTTATTTTCTTCTAATGCTGAGGAAATAATTTCCAAATTTTCTTTATCTCTAATATTTATAATATAAGACCATTCATAATTGCCTTTATCAGAACTTTCTATATAATTATTTAGATTATCCCAGTTACTGTATATTTCTACATTTTCAAATTCAATGTTGTTTTCATCAGCGGTTTTAGATATTAAAGTTATAACATCATATAAATTTCTATTTGTACCAATTAAATCAATATCTTTATAAATATTTTTAGCATCATCATTTACTAATTCATATTTTATAACTATTGGGTCATCACATTTTTTTGTACTACAAGTTTGAGTATATTCTAACTTTATTAAAGGATTAATACTTATGTAAGCAACATAGTTATTTATTATTTCATTATTTTGTGCTTTTTCTTCTTTATTTTTACTAAATAAAAATATTCCACCTATAATTAAACTAATTAAAGCTACACCAAGTATTATAGAAATTGATATCTTTTTATTTTTAGTTATTTTATTCATCAAACTTCACTCCTTACATTAATTATATACTAAGCAATAAAAAAGGGGACACTTAAATAAGTTGTCCCGATACTACATCAGCTGACTATACTACATTACTGCTATCGGCTGACAAATATATTATATAATAATAAATTTTAAAAGTCAATGAATTTGTATTCAAAAAATGAATATATTATTAATAGTAAAAAAAGAATACAATATTATTAAGGAATGGAGGCAATATATGATTAAATTTCAACCATCAAAAAGTGAAAAAATAGTCATTTCAATTAGACTAGAAGATTATAAAGTCCAAGAGATAGATAAGATTGCCTCTAAAATTGATATAAGCCGTAATGAACTTATAAACCAATGCCTTGATTATGCTTTAAATAATTTAGAGTTTAAAGAGTTAAAGAAAAATAAAACCAACAAAAAATAGTATCGTTTATTTGATACTATTTTATTTTTCGCCAAGATTTATGCCTTGATTTGTTATTTCATTTATTGTACTTTTAATCATTTTCTTTATAAAAATATTATCTAATTTAGATGCTAAAAATAAAATTTTTTTATTTTGTGGATCAGCTGATTTATCTAAATGCATGAAGTCATTATACAAAACCGAAAGTAATTGAAAATTTTCTGGAACTTCTAAACCAGTATTTTCAGCATATAAAATCTTATTAATTGTCATTTTTTCTTCTAAAAAATTTGCTTTATATTTATCATCTAATTTATAATACATATATTTTTCAACATTAATTCTTAAAGAACATAGCACTAATAAATAGTCACAATGCTCATCATTTACATATTTTTTCATTTCTTCATCTGCTCTTATTTTAAATTTTTCTGATGAATTATATTTATCACTTAAGCCACATTTAGTAAACAAATCCGATAAACAACAATGTTCATTATGAAAATGTAAATAATACTTTCCTATATAATCTTTTTTTTCATCATCTGTTAAACTTTTTCTATCTGTAATTATTTTTCTTACTTCTTCATCTATAGTAATACTAAAATCATTTAAGTAATAAATTTTCATTTTAGAAAAATAATAATTTTTAAAAACATTGGGATCTAAATGAGTCATAATTATTGGATAAATTTTTCTTCCCTCTGATGAGAATTTATTAATAAAAGACGAAATGTACTTTTGTACAATTATTATATTAGCATCGTCCAAATAATCAAAAACTTCGTCAATAATTAAGATTAAATCTTTATGAATTGAAGAATACCTAATTTTTTCCAAATATATCAGAAAACAAATTAAATCAATTTCACCATTAGAAATCATGTTTGCATGAATAAATTTTATAACTAATTTCCCTTTTTGCTCCAATATTGTAACAATTCTTTTGTTTTGGTCTATCGAATTAATTAAATCTTCTAATTTTTCCTTTCTTCTTTCATATGAAGCTCTTTTATAAATTTCAGAAAAATTTTCTTTATTACTTTTATATATATTTATTATTTGAATTATGTATATAACTTTTTCTATTTCAGATAATGAAGCAAACATCTTGTTGTATACTTTTATAATAGTTTGAATATCAGGGTCATCTAATATTACATTTATTAACTTATGATCATTAAATGTAGAATTAAAATTTTTTTGCTTAATTGGTATTTTTTGAAAAATTTCTTCTAGTTCCGTTATATGTTCGTTAATTCTTTTTTTTCTTAAAATATTATCTAAATTTATCTTGCATTTTTTAAGTTCTAAAATAAAGTTTTTTGAATTAACCAACTTTTCTAAATTAGGAATAATATATTTATTACAAGTATATCTATCTCTAAACTTTTTTACCGAATAATCTAAATATTTTTTTTCTGGAATATTATTGATTAATGTTATATCTTTAATTACCATATTTGATTTTGGAATATTAAGGCCATTTATATTCATTATTTTTGCTTCTGATGTTACTTTATTATTGATAACCTTAATATCAAATTTAGTAATAATTGTATTATCAGAGGTGTCTGCAATTAATTCTGTTTCAGTTTTACCAGATATTTCTGTAATTTTTACGAAACTATCTTTATTATTTATACCATTATGCCAATATTCTCTTAAAATGTTTAATCTAGTTGAACTAATACTATCAAAAGCCATTGCTATAGAACTTTTCCCAAATCCATTAGGAGCTACAAAAATACTAGGTTTATTAGGAATTAAATTTAATTCCAATTTTAAATTATTAATACCTTTTACTTTGTTAATTTCAATACTTTTGATCATATCCATTTTACTTCACCTACTACTAAAAAAAAGGAGTATAAAACTTTTTCAAAGTCTATACTAGCCCTTTTTATTTCTTATAATCTATTTTTATATTGACAGCAAACCCTCCTACAAAGTAGTAAAAGTTCGCGTTATTTTCAAATGGCAGGAGTGGCAAGACTTGAACTCACGACATTCGGTTTTGGAGACCGACGTTCTACCAACTGAACTACACTCCTATAAAAGTCATTAATTTGATTTACATCAATTTCATTATAACAATTTTATGGATTTTAGTCAACTATTAAATTTTTTGTTATTTTAAATTTGAAGTGCAACAAACTTGCATTGAAAAAGACATATGAATAATCTATAATATCTATTCGCAACAAACAGAAAGGAAAATTCATATGTCTGATACAAATCATACACTAAAAAA
>JAGHHB010000089.1 GCA_017887885.1 Bacilli bacterium
AATTGATTTCTGTTTTGGACCTAGATTACTTCCACCAATAAGTTGCTCACATAAAGACAATATAAACTCTGATTTTAATATTACAGGATTTGCACCATCTCCATACTCGCTATTTAAATCCATAGCATTAATGTGATTATTACTTGTTGCTGATATATGGATTACTTCTCCACCTAAAGCATTTATTAATTGTGAATATTCTCTTTCCGGATCTATGATTATTACATCTGCATTTGGATCACGCAGTATTACAGAAACTATTTCATTTTTACCTGTAAAAGATTTACCACTTCCTGATACTCCAAGAATAAAAGAATTACCATTTAGTAATTGTCGTCTATCGGCAATAATCATATTTTTACTTATAACATTTTGTCCATAATAAATCCCATTTTCGTGATTTATTTCTTGAACTCTAAAAGGCATAAATACTGCAAGTGATTCGGTAGTAAGTGTTCTTAAAGTATCAATTTTTCTTACTCCAAAAGGCATTGCAGTATTTAATCCATCCATTTGTTGATATTTTAATATAGAGAATTGACATAAGTGTTTTCTTGCAGTAGTTAATAAACTTTCTGTATCGTTATCTAATTGTTCTTTACTATCAGCAGTATGCACCATAGTTAAAACGCATATAAACATTCTTTGGTCACGAGTAGTCAAATCATCTAAAAATTCTTTTGATTCTATTCTTTGTTGTTCCATATCGTATGGTATAACAGCACTAAAATTATTATTAGAATTTTGTCTTCGTTGCCAATTAGTTATATTTGTTTCTACACCTAATCTTCTATTTTCTACCTCTCTTACTGCTTCATCCATAGGAACAGGAATTACATCAATACTCATCATCATATTTCTATTTAAGTCAGTTAGTTCTGCCACCATATTGTCTTTAATATAACTTGCATATTCTTTTAAAAATATAACTCTGCCATATTTATTTCCCATTTTAAAATAATCTTTTTCAAATTCAAAATTATCTGGACATATAAAATCTTTAAAACTATGTCCTTTCCTCATATTTTGTATCATATCAAAAGCAAAAGCATTTTCCTCGCCTTGTCTATAAAAATCGTGTATCAAACGTAGTCTATCTTGTGCTTCTAATTCAATACATTTTGAACCTAATTGTGAAAAATGATTTATCAAATCAGCACTAATTCTTGTAAAATAGTTTCTTGCTTCTTCTACACTTTTTTTATTAACAGATATTGTTAAAAACTTTTCTTGGGTAATTCCATTTGCTCCTGTTGCTTTATCTAAAAGCATTTTGTTGTATTCTTTTCTATATTCATCCAATTTATCATTTGCTAATGGTAGTAATATATTTTTTTCAAAGTCAATTTTATTTAATCTTCTATTTAATATAGTTATTTTTGTAGTGGCTCCTGTATCAAATGAATTAAGCAATTCTGAATATTCTAAAAACATACCCTCTTTGTCACTTCTACTTGCCACTGCATAATTTATATCTGTAAAACGATAACATTTTGAATATTTATTTTTTCCTACTTGAAATATACCATCTTGCCATATTCTTGTAATTGGAATAACATCTTGCACACCTTTTGGAACTATAAATGCTTCCTTGTCTTGCTTAAATAGTGTTTTTAATGTCTTCATTCTTTAAATCCTCCTTTTCTAACTTATCTTTTAATAATTCATAATAAAAATTAACTGGTTTAAAAGTTAATTTTTTTGGTATTAAAAATTCTGATTTTATATATGCATATATGAACTTCTCTGCCGGCATTCCATTATAAGTAATAAAACCTATTGCAGCGAACGGACTTGCTCCTAAAATACATACCCAAGATAAAGTTTCTATACCAAAATTATTTTTTAACAAAAAATAAAGTAATACTGCTACTCCACAAGCAAGTATAGAAAAAACGAACTGTCTTAATGACAGTCCGAAAAATATACTTTCTGTGTAATTTCGTATTTCTCTATTTATTTTAACTTCCATACTATTACCTACCTTTCTTTATCTTTTTTATTTTGTATAAATGTGTCTGCAAGATTTCCACCAGATATTACTTCTTTAAAATCTTCTTTTGCTTTTGTTAAATCATTATCATAGTAATAGCCATAAGCCCAATCTATTTTATTGTCTGTAATTTTATAGTAAAAAGCAATTACATATTCTTTATTGTCATCACTTTTTCTTTCAACTAAAGCAACAGGCTCATTTCTTCTATAACCAACATCAAGAACAATAGCATTTTCTAATTCTCTTGTTTTTTTAGAATCCATACTAACTCCCGTAAACTTTGCATATTCTTCTTTGATTTTGTCTTTATTTTCAATTACCCATTCTTCAAGCATTTCATAGGCTGAATACTTTTCATTCCTATATTGTTCACTTTTTAAGAACTCCACTGCAACCATACTACAAAAATCATAACTTATATCATTTTCTGGTGTTGATGATTTTGAAAGCATATCGTTTAATAAATCATAACCTAAAACGAAAGTAAAATAAGATTTTTCACTTTCTACAACTGATTTATCAACATAAAATTCATCAATATAATCTCTTACGTTTTGTTTTAGTCCTATTGTTTTTAAAGATACAGTTTCTATTTCTTCTCCGTTAATATAATCTTGTTGATTTTCGTAAATATGCACCAAATTCTCGTTGTCATTATCAAGATTTTTATCATCTGCTTCTATGACATATCCTTTATATTCCATAGTTTTATATAATGGTATTCCTTCAAAATATTTCATAACATCAGGTGTATCAAATCCTGTTTTATTATCCAAATATTCCTTTGTTATTCCATTATCTGCACAATATTGCAAATATTTTTGAACTCCATCTTTATATTCAATATCA
>JAGHHB010000090.1 GCA_017887885.1 Bacilli bacterium
GATTAGATATTTTATTCCCAAAAAAACTTTAATAGAAAATTATTCATACCAAGATATTAATAAGATTGCCAACTGGATGAACAACTATCCAAGAAAAAGTTTAAATTATAAAACTCCTTTAGAAGCAATTTTAAAAGAATTTATACTATAACATTAAAAAACAGCTATTTCAATTTATAGCTGCCTTTTTTTAATTGATTTATCTATTTCTCTTTTCCCCATTGACCGCTGAATCATCTATCAGGCTATAATTTTTCATCAAATATTCTGCAATAAAAGTAATAGTTTTTTCTTCGTTAGAAAAACGTTCATCAGAAAGTGGCAGAGAAAAAGCAGTACTCCAATAGCCACTTTTGATAAGTAAACTATTATAATAAGATAATGTTATATATGTATCTTTATTTTTATATATTGCTATTGAATTATCTGGGAGTATTTTGCCATACGGAATATATTCTCCATCTAAAATAAGTTCTAATAATGAATAATAACCTGTTTTATGATCTAAATTTGCAAATATTATACCATTATTATCATAATAAAAGTTACTTATAAAAATCTTATCTATTATTATTTTATATTTTTGGGCAAATATATTATGATTATCTCTAATATTGTCAATTAATTCTTTAATTAACTTATCTTTATTTTTTTTAGCTATTTCTAGTTTTAAAATTTTTGGTTGTATTTCCAAAAAAGATTTCATATTTTGGTAAATATCATCAAATGTCGAAGTCAAAAAATATCTTTCTAAATAAGAAATTAATATATCTTTATCTTCGTTATCTAATGGTCCAGATGTTATTTCTCTTCGTAAAGATTCAAAATTCAAAATACTAATTTCATTTTCTTCAAAAAGATGATCAACTTCCCTTTTTAATTCCATTAAATTTTGCTTATATTGTTCTTCTGTTAGGTCATATCCTGCAAGCATGAACTTTGTATTTTCCGATAAACTTTCTATTATTCTCTTAAATAAGTTATAATAATAATAGTTTGTATATTGATATAAAACATCATCTATATCAGCTTGCACTTTTTTTTCGTATTTTTCCTTTATCACTTTGCATTGCTTGGTAAATTCGTCACTATTACAATTATAATTAATTTTTTGTCGATTTAGAAAGAAATTTGGTATCTTTGTAGATATAAGATATTTTTTATATACTTTTGTAAGTTCAGCTAAAAAGTCATCAAATGTCGTATTTAAAGTAGCTTTTTCTAAAAATTCCTCACACATTTTAGAAACTTCATAACCAAGACCAAAATAATCATTACCATTATTATAATATGCTTTTATACCACTAAACTTGGCCTTTATTTCTTCTTGAGTAGTTTTGCCTAAATTATCTGAAAGAACTTCATAGGCGGCATTTATTTTTTGCATCTCTTCATTACTACCACCATGATCAGGATGATGCTCATTAGCCAATCGTCGATATGCTTTTTTTAATTCTGTTTCCGTAAAATTTGGCTTTAAGCCAAAAAGTTTAAGAGCTTCATGAAAATTCATACAAACCATACACCTTCTTTCTATAAAGAATATACTCTTTTTACTAATTTGTCAAGTATTTATTCTGGGATATTTGAAAAAGTATTTCACTTAAAATTATATTATTTGTAATATTAAATCCAGCTACTTTATTTTCTATTACCTCTCTTAATAACTCTGACGGTATAACAATTCCAAGATAGGACCTTGTGCTATTTTCGTTAGTAAAACTGTCTATTTTATTATTTTCTATAAATTTGTGAATAGCATATATTGCTTGATCATACCCATATTTTTCATATGTCTCATGAATAGCAGACATAAGAGCATTCCATCCTAATTCAGAAATTACCAATTTCATTTTAGAGGGTGGAAAATTTTCTATGATCATCCTTCTTATATTTTCTCGGCGTACAAAAAGGTTAAAATTTGTAGTTTTTATATACTCCATAATAATTAAATGTAATTTTTTAGTCCCATAAATATTAGATAATTTATTTATGATATAAATAAATTTTTCTTTATCACTAGCTGTTATGTCATATTTATGATCTCTACTTGATGGCAAATAATCAAAATGGCAATCCGCAAATATCTCTTCGAAAGTTAAACTATTTTCTAATGTTTTTAGTATCAATTTACTTATCATGACAAATGAATTGTATAATTCCATTGTTTTTAAGTTATACTTTTTCAAAATAGTATTATTAGTAGTTTTAGTTAATAATTTTAGTTCGTTTTGAATGAATTTTATGAAATCTCCAGAAGTTACTAAATTTAGAGTATTAGTTTTTATCTTGTTTTGCAAATATACATATAATAGTTTAGCTAAAACATTAATGTAGGAAATTTCTGAATTTATCGTAAAAGCTATATTTTTATATTTTGGAATAAATGGACTAGAGAAGATATCAAACTTATAATCTTTTTCACTTAAGTACTTTACGATTTTTAGTGCATCTTCTTGGGTAGATATACAGATAGTCAAGGCATCATTTCTTAATTCTTTTGTTATTCTAAACTGCATAAGAATATTTTGATGAACTGAAAATTCTATAATTTCAATGATCATTTGATACAGATCTTTGATTGCAATTGGCAAATACATCTTAATAGCATTCTTTAAACTTTTATAGAATAATTGGCTATTATTACCATTTCTATTTTCGATAATAAGATAGTATCCATTACTAAATATTTCCAGTTTAGTATTGTCACGAAGATAATTTTTAATTTTTAATTGAACGGTAATAAGGGCAGTATTTTTTATTCTTTGACAATCTTTTTCATTAAATGAATTTAATTCATAGTATATTGTGTCAGAAGAAATAGGAAGACTGGGATTTTGGTAATAAATTTTAGATAGATAATTTAAAAATCTATCCATCTTATCGAGACATGTCATTTTCTATTTCCTCATTAACTTGGCTTAAATCGATGGTATTATCTAAATCTAATATCATAGTGTTATTATCATCAAAACTATTATCAGATAATTTAATAGGAATTTTTCTAATTTTACCATCGATTTTAATCTCCTCTTCCTTCATATCTACTCCTCACTTAATTTCTTATAATAATTATATCGCTCGATAGCCCAATTTTTTTGATCATTTAAAATATCATCAGCAAATTCTTTATTAACATTCTTTAAACTAGAAAATCTATTTTCGGTCATTAAATATTCTTCATATCTTGAGAAATCAGGATCTTTTGAATCAATAATTAACTTTTTTGTATAAGGATTATATCTAAATGTTAGAAAATAACCGCAACTAGTAGCTAAATATGCATTAGACTGTGAATGTTCCATACCGGTCTTTATTCCGTGTTCGATACATGGACAATAAGCTATTATTAATGATGGTCCTTTATATTCGCTAGCTTCTTTCAAAACCTTTAAGTATTGTTCTTTGTTATAACCAATATTAGTTGTTGCAACATAAACATGAGGATAACACATAGCTATTCTAGCTAAATCTTTTTTATAGTTATCTTTCCCTTTTGAAGTGAAAGAGGCTATTGAGCCATAATTTGATGATTTAGATGATTGACCTCCAGTATTTGAATATACTTCGGTATCTAATACTAGAATGTTGATATTTTCGTTTTTAGAAAGTACATGATCAAGACCGCTATAACCTATATCATAAGCAAAGCCATCACCACCAATTATCCATACTGATTTTGGCAAAATATAATCTTGCATATCTAATAAATAAGGATGTTTTTTATAATCAATTTCATTGACAACCTTACTACATATATCATAATCATTCATATTTTCTAACCATTTTTTAAATGTTTTATTATTAGGGTATTCTTCCATATATTTTTTAATTTGTGCTCTTTTCAAGTTAATTCCAATTAATATGCCATATCCATATTCAGCATTATCTTCAAATAGCGAACTTGCCCATGGAATGCTATAAGGCGTACTAGGAGCCGTACCACCATAAATTGATGAACAACCTGTTGCATTGGCAATTATCAAATTATTGGAAAAGACTCTTGTCAAATTAGTCAAATAAGGTGTCTCACCACAGCCCGCACAAGCACCAGAATACTCAAATTTTGGATTTTTATAACTAATATTTTTAACTGTTAAGAGTGGAGAACTATTACTTTCATTGACATTATTTTTTAGTAAATAATCAAAAGGGGATACCTCATTGGTGTTCTTAACCATTTTCAAAGCTTTATTTCCTCTTTTTCCAGGACATGTTACTGCACATACTCCACATCCTGTGCATTGCTCGTAATTGGCAGCAATAACAAACTCTTTATCTGGAGGCATTAAAGAAGAAATACTAGTAATTTTATCATCACCTTTATCTAGTAAAAAGGACCTAATAACACCATGTGGACAAGCAAAAACGCACTGATTACACTGAATACAGTTCTCCGCTATCCATAAAGGAATGTTTTCAGCGATATTTCTTTTTTCTTTACGCGTTATACCAGGACTAAAAATACCACTTTTTTTGTCAAGAAAACTACTTACTGGCAATGAATCTCCTTTTAAAAGATTAATAGTTTCATTAAAACTTAAGTCTTTTTTATTTTCATATGTCAAATTAATCCAATCTTCTGAAACAGTTATTTCTTCTAAAAACGCAAGAGTATTATCTATTATTTTGTTATTGATATCAATAATATTTTGACCTTTAGAAGAAAATCTTTTTTTATTATTTTCTTTCATAATAGCTATGACTCTGTTTATATCAAGCATATTTATTATCTCAAAAATACATGTTTCAAGACAGGTATTTATTTTATTTTTAAGTCCTAGTTCTCCCGCTAATTTATAAGCATCAATTATAAAAAATCTGGCTTTTTTTTGTGCAAGTAAATACTTAACCTTATTAGGAAGGCTTTTTATTAATTGTTCTTCTTTTAAATTAGTATTTAAAAGAAATAAGCCACCATTTTTTAGGTTATCTAAAATATCATATTTATATATATAGGTATCTTTAGATACAACAATAAAGTCAGGATTATCAACATAATAAGTACTCTTAATTTGAGAATCAGATATTCTAATATGACTTCTTGTGACTCCACCTGATTTTTTAGAATCATACTGAAAATATCCTTGTACATATTTAGAAGTATAATCGCCTATTATTCTAATCAAATCTTTAGAAGTAGAAACCATACCATCAGAACCGTATCCATATAATAATAATTCATAATTATTATTATCTAACTTAAAATGAGGATCAAAATCTAAACTTAAGTTAGTGACATCATCATTAATACCTATCGTAAAATTATTTTTTTTAGCTTCTCTAAGATTATCAAAAACAGCTTTAATCATTGCTGGTGTTGTATTTTTACTTGATAATCCATATCTTCCACCAATGATAGTAACATTACTCATCTTAAAGGTATTTACTACTTCTAAATATAATGGTTCTCCCGATGATCCTGGCTCTTTAGTTCTATCTAAAACAGCAATATTTTTTACTGTTTTAGGAACACAATTTAATAGATGCTTGCTACTAAAGGGCCTAAATAAATGAACTTTTATTAAACCAACACGATATCCTTTTGTGTTGAGTACTGAAACAACTTCTTCAATGCAAGAACAAACTGATCCCATTGCCACAATAACATCCGTAGCATTTGGATCACCATAATAATTAAATAGCGAATAATCTGTTTTAGCAATTTTATTTATTTTATTCATATATGTCTCGACGACAGTGATTGCATCATCATAGTTTCTATTTCGAACTTCTGTATTTTGGAAATAAATATCATCATTTTGTGCTGTTCCACGTGTATTAGGATTTTTATTATTCAATGCTCGCATTCGAAAATCCTTTAAAGCTTCTTTATCGATTAATTTTTCTATTTTGGCTAAATCAATTTCTTGTATTTTATTTATTTCATGACTCGTGCGAAAGCCATCAAAAAAATGGATAAAAGGAAGTGAGGCCTTGATGCTAGATAAATGCGCAATCATTGATAGATGATAAGCTTCATCAACAGTTGCGGAAGATAACATGCATACTCCTGTTTGTCTTGCAGCATAAACATCTTGATGATCTCCAAAAATACTAAGAGCATGTGTCGATAAGGATCTTGCCGCTACATGTATTACGGCTGGAAGCATTTCACCTGCTAATTTATAAAGTGATGGAATCATAAGTAATAATCCCTGACTAGCTGTAAAAGTTGTGCTTAATAATCCGCTTTGAAGGGCACCATGAACTAATGCAATGGCTCCAGATTCAGATTGCATCTCAATTACCTTAACCTTATTGCCCCAATAATTTATTTCTCCAGTATTAGATAAAACGTCAATCTTTTCAGCCATAGGAGACGCAGGAGTTATGGGGTAAATACCGCAAACTTCACTAAATTTATAAGCAACTCTAGATACTGCCTCATTTGCATCCATTGTTCTATATTTTGGCATTTTATTCCTTCTTTCTATGATTATTTATGCTATAATTTTATCATAAAAAAAATAAAATAACAATAACTTTTGGAAAATATTAAATTGACAATAAAAAAGAAAAAACTTAACTATTTACAAGTTAAGCCACGATCAGTATATACTTTCTTTTGGGTTTCTAAATTTTTATCTATATTAAATGTCGTTAAATCATTATCAGATAGTTTCGATAAGTCATAAGTATATGTTATCTTATAATTGTTGTCATTATCAACATCTGTAGTAGTTGTAAAACCCTCAATATTTGTATATGAACCAAACTTATTGCTGTGTTGATTCTTAATACCAGCGATATCTAAAATACCATCAGTTACTCCGGTTACGACATCATCAAGTGCGTCACCAACTACACCATCAATTATACCGTCTTCATCATTATCAGTATCATTAGTAGTTCCATCTGTTCCAGTTCCTACTCCATCGGTATGATTATCATTAGTAGTTTCATCTGTTCCGTTTTTTGTTTCATCGGTATGTTTGTCATTATATTCATAAATTACCGTCAATTTTTTTATCTCATTATTTTTATGCTCAATCTTATATGTTGTTTTTGATGTCAAATTTCCTACCGTATTATCTCCCGTGCATGTCATTGTTTCAGTAGTTCCACATCCAGATAGTATGATTATTACCGCTACAACTAATAAAGCTCTTTTCATAAAATTTACTCCTTTCCAATTATAGTATTTACCAAAATAATCTATTTATGACGGTATTTTTTACCAAAAAAGTATAAAAAAGAAATTGTAATACAAAATAAAATGTTTTTTTAAATACATAACTTTGTATTACAACTTCAATATGAAAATTTTAATACTCACAACTTCCTGGTGTTCTTGGATATGGAATCACATCTCTAATATTATCGACACCAGTTAAATAAATTAATAATCTTTCAAAGCCCATACCAAAACCAGAATGAACGCAACCACCAAATTTTCTTAAATTTAGATACCATTCCATTTCTTTTTCATCAATTTTTAATTCTTTGATTCTATTTAGTAATTTTTCATAATTTTCTTCTCTTTGGCTGCCACCCATTAATTCACCAGCACCAGGTACTTCTAAATCAACAGCTGCAACTGTTTTATTATCTTCATTTTGTTTCATATAAAAGGCCTTGATATCTTTGGGCCAATTTTTGATAAATACTGGTCCATGAAAATATTCTGTAATATATTTTTCGTGTTCTTTAGCAATATCCTGATCGTATTCAGGAGAAAATTCCCACTTAATATTAGCTTCTTTTAATATTTTTATAACATCTTTATGATCAATTCTTGTAAATTTGCTAGTTATTAGTTTATTTAGTTTTTCTAATAGTCCTTTTTCAACAAATCTATCAAAAAATAACATTTCATCAGGACAGTTATCAAGAACATACTTTATAACAAACTTTAGCATATCTTCCATAATATCCATATCTTGTTCTAGATCACAAAAAGCTATTTCTGGTTCGATCATCCAAAATTCAGAAGCATGAGTTTTTGTATTAGAGTTTTCGGCACGGAATGTCGGTCCGAAAGTATATGTTTTTTTATAGGCCATAGCAAAAGTTTCAGCTTCTAGTTGACCTGATACTGTAAGAGCAGTTTGTTTACCAAAAAAATCTTTACTATAATCAATACTATTTTTTTCATTTATTTTATTTAGATCAAGAGTAGTAACTTGAAACATTTGACCGGCACCTTCACAATCGCTTGCAGTTATTAAAGGTGCATGAAAATAGATGTACCCACGATCTTGAAAATATTTATGAATAGCATATGCTGTTATACTTCTAACTCTGAAAATAGCCGAAAATAGATTAGTACGTGGTCTTAAATATGCAATTTCTCTTAAAAATTCTCTTGTAGGTCTACCTTTGGCTTGTAATGGGTAATCTTCAGAGCAATCGCCTTCTAAAGTTATTTTTTCTAATTGCAATTCAAATGCTTGTTTTTCTTTTAATGATTTTATTAATATTCCGGTTACAGTAACAGCTGATCCTAGTCTTAATTTAGTTATTTCATCAAAATTTGGTAGTTTATCATCATAAACAACTTGTAAATTTCTAAAAGTAGTGCCATCAGATAGATCTATAAAACCAAAATGAGCCTGACGGCGATGATTTCTAATCCAACCACTTAAAACTACTTTTTTATTAATATAATCTTCTTCATATAAATTTTTAATATCTAACATTTTATCCCTCTTTCTATTTCATCAATCTTTTATTTATTATACTAGCAGATCTCTTTATATCCTTTAGTAGTTTATTATAAAGGTTAGGATAATGTCGCAACTCTAGAATAAAACCAACATCTTCATAAGAGATCCAACCAATAGATGTTTTATTCTCTTCATTGACAACTGCTATTTCTCTTCCCAACAAATAATCAGTAGTTGTTTCTAATTGTTCGGCTAATTTAACTAGTTTTTCTAAATTAGGAATCCTCGTACCGTTTTCATAGCCACAGATAGAAACCTTTGTTACTCCAATTGATGAACCTAATTCTTGTTGTGATAATCCCTTTTCTACTCTTAATTCTCTTATTCTCTTACCTATCATTATCTTTTTCTCCCTGTTTTATTAGTAGTTATCTCCTTGTTAATAACATTTTATAACAATTTTTAAAAAAAGTATAGCTAATTAACTTTTAGTTAACTCGATTTGTTGGTTCTTTATAACAAAAAAAGAAGCAACTACTTTTGAGCTTCTTTTTTTAACTATTTTTCTTTTGATTCTTTTTCGTTATCTTTTGCTCCTCTTTTATTAACCGGACTAGAAGTAAGAAAAGTAACTTTTTCGGCAACTATCTCTGTTTTTCTTTTTTTAGCACCTTCTGGCGATTCTATAATTCGTGTTTGCAGTCTTCCTTTTACACCGATCATATCTCCTGTCTTACAATATTCTGTAGTGGACTCCGCTACAGCGGTCCATAAAGTGCAGTCTAAAAAATCAGTTTCATATTCACCGCTGGCATTTTTATAATTTCTTGGTACTGCCAAAGTTAATGTTGCTACTTTCTTCCCACTCTCTGTCACTCTTATTTCAGGAGATCTAGCAATTCTCCCCACTAAAACTATTTGATTAACCATAATACCTCCTTTCGAAGACAATATAGCATATTTATATTTTAGTTTCAAAGAAACAAAATATTATTTTTAAAAGTTAGAATATGAAAAAAAAAGACTTTTAATATTATTAAAAATCTCTTTTTAAACATTTTAGTTATTTAAATTATTATTTTAGTATTTTTTCTATTTGACACTTATTTGACACTATAATCCTAACTCTTCTTTAATTGCAGTGACTATTGCTTCTACATATTGATCTTCTTTTTCAAGCAAATTATTTAAATCGTCAAGATTAGATATATACCCCAATTCTAATAAATACGTTTCATTGCCAATATTACTATTATAATATTTATTGACACCAACTTCTTCTGGATTACTATCATCAATATAAGCACCAGTCATAATGCCACCAGTCTCTCTTATCATATACAAGTAATTTGATTCTTCGGTTACATTATATGGATTATAATTGTTTTCTTCATATCCCGCTAGTGAAGAAGCTATTTCTGCCGCTGAAAAATTATGTGTATAAACACCATCAAACATTTTGTACATTCTATTTGTCGAATAATCTAATCCGGTATAATTAATAATGTTATCAGCTAATGATCTAGCAAAATCATAGTTAATATTATCGGCGGTATATATTTCCAAACCACTTACTCTACTAGATTCATTTTTATTTATATGAATCGAAAAAGTATATTTAGATTTTACTTCATTTGGAACTACAGCTCTTCCATGCGTATTATATTCATCTAACACTTCGTTTTGCGTTAGATCACCTTCTTCATGTGTCAATTTAACTTTCAATCCTAATTTTTCTAGCTTATCCTTTATTTTATTACTAATATCCATAGTAAAATCAGTCTCTTTATAGTCATTTGCGGCGCCGCCACCATCCATACCGCCATGACCTGGATCAATAGTTATGTCAGCTATTTCATTGTTTGTCTTATTTTCACTAACAATAAAATTCATTGTCTGGTATTCGTTATCTGAATTTATCATTATTCTATTATTATATTTTGTTAATGTATAGTATTCCACATCAGTATATTCTGTATTATTATCTAAAATATAATATTTAGTTATTGGTTTTTCTATATCTTCAGTATTTTCATATGTTAACTTTAAAAACAGATAATAAGTTCCTCTTTCAATATCATCTAGGTATAATCCTTCGTTAATCTCTTCAGAAAGAGAAAATACTATTTTACCTTCGTCTAAATTAGTATTTATCTTAATGTCTCGATCTTTGCCATTATATAAAGTAAGGACAACATCTTGATAATTTTTATCTTCTACTTCTAAACTTCCTTCTATATTAAAATGATTTCCATAAATAAAGTATTTGCTAATAGCGACTTTTTCTTCTTCAGGATTAATTTTAGGTATTTGTTCTTTTATATAGTTTACGTATATAAAATATCCAAGAAAACTAGCAACGATTAATACTACGATTATAATAATAATTTTTTTCATTTATTTTCCTCCTATATTTAAAGATAGTAATCGATTTAATTCAACAGCATACTCCATTGGTAGTTCTTCTCTGAAAGCCCCAATAAATCCCATAATAATTAGCTCTTTTGCGGCTTCTTCACTTATGCCTTTTGACATTAGATAAAATAATTTATCTTCAGATATCTTGGAAACAGTTGCTTCATGTTCTAAGAATGATGTATCATTATTAACTATATTAGTAGGAATAGTATCACTTTTAGAAATTTCATCTAATATCAAGGTATCACATTTAACTGATGATGAAGAATTATGAGCATTTTTAGTGATTTTTACCTCACCACGATATGTCGCTAAACCACCATTAGAAACTATTGATTTGGAGACGATATTACTCTTTGTATTTTCAGCAAGATGGATCATTTTAGCTCCGCTATCTTGAATTTGGTTTGTTGTCGCTGCTGCAACAGTTATACAGCTACCTCGAGCCCCATTGCCGTTTAATATGCAGCAAGGATATTTCATATTAACTTTAGAACCGATATTTCCATCAATCCATTCCATCAATCCATTCTCTTCGACAATGGCTCTTTTTGTAACTAAATTATAGACGTCATTGGACCAGTTCTGAATTGTCGTATAACGACATTCAGCATTTTTACCAACAAATATCTCGACAACAGCGGCATGAAGTGCATCTTCTGTATAGGTAGGAGCCGTACACCCTTCAATATAATGAAGACTGCTATTATCATCAACGATTATTAAAGTCCTTTCAAATTGACCCATATTTTTACTATTTATTCGAAAATAACTTTGAAGTGGTCTTTCAAGTTTAGTATTTGGCGGTATATAAATAAACGTTCCCCCAGACCAGACAGCTCCGTTAAGAGCTGTAAATTTATTTTCATTGTACTTAACTAAAGAATTAAAATACTTCTTAAATAAATCAGGATATCTTTTTAAAGCAGTATCAGTATCTAAAAATATAACGTTCTTTTCCTCAAGCTCTCTGACCATATTATGATAAATTACCTCACTGTCATATTGAGCCCCAACTCCATCTAAAAATTTTTTTTCAGCAGAAATTACACCTAATTTGTCAAAAACGTTCCTTACATCACAAGAAATGTTATCCCAATTATCGGTTAAGGCATCGGTTCTTTCCTTATAATAATTAATAGTATCATAATCAATATCTATTTTGGGACCAAAATGTGGATTGCTACTTTTCTTAAAAGCATCTAAAGAACGCAACCTAAACTCTTGCATCCACTGTGGTTCCCCTTTTATTTTAGATATTTTCTTTACTACATCTTCTGTCAGTTTCACCTTATCACCTTTATGTTAATATTATATATTAAAATATTTATTAAGTAAAGGAAAAAACTATCTATTTACGAATAATAGACAGTTTATTTTCCTTCAACTATATTTGATTTTGTAGTAAACCCATCTATATAATAGTTCGGTATTTTTCCTTGTATTACCTTCATAGCAATTGGGATGCTACAGTCAATCGTTATAGTATCACTGACAATTGGGAGGATTATCTTTGTATCAACTTTGATATCTATCATTAGCTTTAATAAGGCATTATTTATTCCATATTCGACAACTTCTGTGCTAAAGCCAGTAGATACATCACCTACCAAAGATAATTTAACTGGGACTTTGGGACCTAGATTATATAAAAGAGCTGAATTGGTAACTATCCCAAGTGGTATTTCAAGTATTATCCCTTTATCTAATAATTCTAAATTATATTCACTCAAACTATTCTCAGGCAATTCCAACATATCAATTTTTCCTTCTTCAATAGCCCGCAGGTTAAGTTCCACTAAACTGGTCATAATACTTAAAATTTTAGCCGTATTTTGAGAATTAAAGTCAATTAGTTGTATTTCACCATCATCATTATAATGTATATCAAATACTTCTGAAACCTCGATATTATTTATTTGTTTAGTAACTGCTTTATTAATGACAAGAATTGTTAGCTTTTTAGTTTCAGCTTCGGCATATGCTAGTAATAATGGTATTGACTTGTTAGAATAATAGTAAATAAAATAAAAGGTCGATGTAATAATCATAATAAAAATTATTATTAGCAAGCAAAACTTCTTTTTCTTTTTTTTTTCTTTTTTTAACTTCATCCTCATACTAATATATATGTTTTTTCTAAATAATTAGATGATATTTTCCTCTTTTATTGCTAGAAACCCACCCTCTATTGACTTAGTATTATACCCAAATAAATTTAGTCTCTTACTAATCTCATAACTTTGCTTTCCTTCTTCGCAATAAAGATAATACATATTATCTTTATTCAAGTAATGCGAATAATTATTTAATAGATTGTAATAAGGTATATTTATAGAATTTTTTATATGAGAGATATTGTAAGAATAGTTATCTCTAATATCAATTATGATAGGATTATCTATAAGCTTTAAATTTTTGACAGAAATTGTATTCATACTTACACCTCAATATAATATATACCATTTATTAAAAAGTGAAAAGTTAATAAACACAAAAAACTCTCTACATATAGATAAAGAGCTTTTTAATAATCATCTGAGAAAAAGTCATCGAAAAAGGCATCATCATCGGTATTATCTTCATATAGCTGTTCAGATACTTCTTTGTTATTTTGCAAAATTTCTTTATGATCTTCTTCTTTGATATTTGCTTTATCAGGAATTATTTTTTCAATCGTATCTCGATTTGGTATTAAGTCTTCAACCTTTGTACTTTCATCACCAGTCTTGTCTTTTTGAGCATCGTTTTCTTCTTTTTCTATTGCCGCTATTTTGGCATCTATCTTCTTAACCAATTCATCAATGTTAAAAGTATCACCTTTAGGTTTAGAAATATTATTATTTTGAGAAAAACCATTCTTAAAAGGTTCACTTGCATAACTAGATGAAAAATTACCTCCAAAAAGATTAGAATTCATAAAAGGATTATTGTTCATAAAAGGAGAACTTAAATTATTTTGAAAGTCAGGTGTTTTCTCTTTTTTCATTTCTTTTACAAACTGTCTAATATCAAATAATTCGACAGGCTTTTTTTGGCGAGTTGTAGGTTCTGATTTTGGATAGGTCCGTCCCCAATCAACTTCAAAATCTGTTTGAAATCTTGTTTTATAAGGATATAGTCTTCTTCTTAAAATAATTATTTCAAATTTATTTAATCTCTGCAAATCGCTTACAGTAACAAGAGGCGTAGAAGATGTTTTTTCTTTTTCTTTAGATTTTACTTCACCACACATCTTACTTATTTCCTCAAGCGCCGCTATTTCACTACTAATAAGATAAACTAAATTACAATTACCACGAATGGTATCACCATTTTCTTTTCCATAAACTTGCGTAAGTTGAGCAAAATTTTGAATTATAAATGTAAAACGTATGTTTCTACTTCGGGCAGCTGTAACCATAGTTGTTACATCTTTAAGAGGCGGCATATTAGCAAATTCATCAAGTATAAAATTAGTTCTAAATGGTAATTTGCCCCCAGATTCTTGAGCCACGTCAATAAGCGTCTCATAACACTGTTTAATAAAAATAGTAGCCAGAGGATGCAAAGTTTTCTTTTCATCTTGAACGATTATATAGACAGCCGTCTTTTTTCTTCCAATATCTTGCATATCAAAATCTGTATAAGAAAGCATTTCAGATAAATTTTCACGTGAAGAAAATATCTTTATTTTCTGTTTGAATGTCGAAATAATTCCTTGCTTTGTCTCATCAGTTGTGAATACTGTACCAGAAGCATTGACATAAGCAGGTTTAGAGGGATCCTTACTATTAAAATATTCTTTTATATAGTTATTGTTAGGTCCCATAAACCTTTCTTCACCTAAACTACTCATAAGATTAACACTATTTAAATTAATCTGTTCTGGTGTTCCATCTTCAAATAAACCTAATGATAACCCTGAAAAATAGTCCGCTGCGGTATTATTCCAAAAAGGATCAGAACTTTTTTGTTCGTCATGTAATATATTTATAGCTAGATCATCTAACAATTCTATCGCTTTATCAGAATTGCCTTCTTTATATAAACGATATGGTAAACTCATAGGATTCCAAGCATTTCCCTGTTGAGGATTTCGGAAATTTAAAACTACGATATTATATCCTGCTTCCTTAAGTATTGCTGCTGTTTCTTCGTATAATTCACCTTTAGGATCAGTCATAATCATTGACTCACCGTGTTTGGCAAGTAACTTTATCATTGGTTTAGCCACAATAACCGTCTTACCAGAACCAGTAGATCCCATAACTAGATAGTGATCTTCACCATTATCAACCCACATTTTACCTTTTTTACTATAAAGTGGTATGCCTGCAGCCGAAAGACTAGAATCTTTAATATTTACTTCTTCTAATCCAGATTTAAATTCTTTGTCAGTTGCCCATCTGGAATATCCTTTTTCTTTTTTAGCACCAACAGAAAAGCCAAAGCCCTTATCACGATCAAAAATATATGATTTTACAGCGAAAAATAATCCTATTAAGGAACCTAAAAAAAGTAACAATGTCATTCCAATATATTTTCCAGTAAATGCTCTAAATGGTGACAATCCATAAAATTTTCCCTCACTAGCTATACTAGAAGCATTTAATACTCCAATGGCACAAAGATATAACAAAAAAACACAAAATACAATAAATATTTTTAAGTCTTTTTTTTCTACCTTAATCTTCATATGTGACCTCCAAAATTACTAACAATATTATAGCATTAATGAACTTAATTGTAAACAATATTTTTTACCAATATATTAGACAGTTTAAGCACAAGATAAAAAATGTTAACTATTTTTTAGTTAACAATTTCCTATTATCTTGTTTCATTACAAATTTTATACCTTATTTTTTTTCTTTGCAATAACTCGCAATACCAAGATTATAATAATTAGTAGTAAAAAGACACCAGCTACTAAAACAGCAGGGTTAATTGAAGGATTTATTTTTTCAGAAAAATCATTATCGATATTTAAAACAATATTTATTTCACTATCTCGATAATTTTGACGATTAATATTCCATGTATATTTGTTTTTGTGAACACTATCGGCAGTCGATGATTCAACTTCAAGATCAGTTGTTAAATTTATAGTTACGGAATCTAGTTCTTCATATTTATCAAAACATTTAAATTCTTTACTAGTAGCAATGATAATTTTATTGTTGTCTTTAATCATTTTATATAGATCATAACATTGAGAAAATGATAATGAATAGTCGTTATATTCTGAAATAGTATAATTTTTTTGATATGACATTCCAAAAGTATTATTTCTATTTATAACAGAAGATTGATATAGCCCTAGACTATTTGTAGGACCTGTATATTTGTTTACTAAATTATTTACAGATCTTTCAATACTATCTTGAGAAACTCCAGGAAGAAAAATGATATTATCTTCTTTAACAGTATTTTTTGTTATTTCAACATTATATTCAAAGGTACATCCCGTCAATAATAATAGTAAAATCAATAATAGACCGTATCTTCTTTCCATAGTTCCTCCTATTCAACCATATAAATGTATCCTAAAAACTTATAACCGGAAAAAATAGACGAAATGCTACCTACCGTTGTATCAGTATATGATATATGTGATTGATATCTAAATCCATATGGATTGGATTGTGTCTTCACCGAACTGATATTAGCTTCACTATAATCAAGCGTCCCATCGTCATTAACTTTTTCAACAACACCAACATGTCCAAATTGGCCAGATTCCCAGACAATAATCGCTCCAGGTTTAGGATTATTAACATCAGTACTATAGGCAAAGGCTTCATCACCTAAATCAATATTATATTGCAACCAAAATTTAGCATCAGGAGCATATTTCCACTTCAAATCAGATCCAGCTTGAGCAAGTATTTCATTAGCTCTTCCAAAAGCATACCATGTACATTGACCTACAAAACCGGCACTATAAGACAAATTATTATTAGAAAAGTAAAATTCGTCATCATGAGAGTTTCCCTGTACAGGCATATTTGTTCTAACCGTAAAATTTTTACTACTTGCCGATAAACCTGAAGAATATCCATAACTTCCTCCTAGTACTCCGAGTTGGACACCTGGCGAATAAAAATAGTTTAAAATATAATCATAAGTTTTTCCTTGATTAGCAAGTTCATATGAAGCAATTTGACTCATTCCACGTCCATGACCACCAGCTATCATATTGGTATACTTATTACTTACTGTTACTTTGTGTTTTTCATTATTAGGAAGTTTAGTATAAGTTACGCTGCAGCCGTTAGAATCACAACTATAATCTCCACCTCTATAAAATGAATCATATTCTGATAGAATAATTTCTGAATTATATGTTAGTACTAAACCTTCGGTCGCACTAGCTGCCGTTCTGGCGGCATCGGTGATATTAGTAGTAAAATTTTGAGCAGCACTACTATTATTTATTGGTGACTGACAATAGTTAGTTCTAATAATGGCGTATGACCTAGCCGCTATTGCTTGGGCTTTTAAAGCCTCAATACCTTCACTATTATAAGCTTCAGCACTCACAACACCTGCCACATATTCTTCTAAAGAATAAGCTTTATTATCTACAATTATTGTTTCACACTCTTTCTCAACTTTTTGTAAATAAGTGTTTGGTGAGTATCCAATGCCACTAGTTTGCGATCCTGCTCCTTCTATATCAATAATCCCTAAAACCATAAGAGGGATAATAAGGACAATTAAAAAGATAATATTAGATACGACAAAGGAAACAATTGTCATTATTATTATTCGTCTTGCTTTTAATAATATTTTGGCTATGCCACTATTCTTATTACTTTTTTGTTCATCCACTCTATCACCGCCTAAATAATGGACTCTATAATCCTCCGCCCGAACCGAATGACTCTAATTCTTCTTCTGTAACCATAACATTTATCTGCATTCTTCTATTACCACACACAAATAATGCTTCTCCCTGACTAAATCTTTTTATCCCCTCTTTTTCATTATCATTTAAGTCTATCAACATTGATAAATCTTCAACTGATTGTTTTTTTAATCCCATCACTAAATAATATGAAGAATTATCAAATATTGCTTTACCATGCATCAAAATACCATCTGCCACAAAATCGGATGGCTGCTGTGTTATAATAATTGTTCCAGTATTATACTTTCGTGCTCTTCTTTGAACTTGAGCTAAAAATTCAGCCCCAAGTTCGTTTTTAGCTCCAAGTAGTACATGCGCTTCATCAACAGATAAGACTGTATTTACATGAGGATTTAAACAAAGGCCCCAAGCAAATTTGAGTACATTAAACAAAAGCGCATTTCTAATATTTGCATCAGAATTCATAAGTTCTTTAATGTTGAAAACAAGAAAATCACTATCAGTATTTATCGAAGTATGACCATTAAAGTAATACTGAAGTTCTCTTACAAAAGGTCTTAACTTTAATTCTAATCTTTCCATAACATCGCGTTCATGAGTTTTTTCGGTCATTGAAGTTAATTTACTAGTTACTGTTATATAGACATCGCTAAAGGTTGGAAAATTTTGTGATGTCAATCTCGAAAAATCTGATGTAAAAGTTATACCAAATCTGGCATAAGTATCTTGCACTATTTCACTAAATAATGTCAAAACATCTTCTTCAATATCAGGTGAATAGTACTTCATAAAAGCTTTTAATGACTGCAAAGTCTTATTAAGAACAGTATATCCTAATCCGCTTCTGATTTCATCTTCATCGGCATCCATTATCACCTCAAGCGGATTTACCATGCCAAATTCTCCACCTTTTCCTAAATCAATTACATCGCCGCCATACATCCTTGTCATTTCACTAATCTCACCTTCAGGATCGACCGCTACAATTTGATATCCATTTCTAATATGACTACGAAGTATTAATTTAGCTGCTGTCGATTTACCACTTCCAGAAGTTCCTAAAATAATCATATTAGCATTATTTCGGTTATTTTCTTTCTTTAGTTGAAATAAAAACTGGTTAAATAAGACGACACCTCCGGAAAAATCAACACCAAGCAGTGTAGATAATCCGTCATCTTTAATACTATCAAAAATAAAAGGATACATAGCTGCCATCGTAGGTGAAGGCATAGGCGTTCCTATTCTTGTCTCAATAGGTTGCTTATCAAATATTGGTAAAATTGATTTTAACACTCGCTCTTGTTCAAAACGGAGTGGAATAGCACGCATCTGCATTGCATCCATATAGTTTTTTAAATTTACTTTTTTTATTTCTAAAGCCTCCCGAGTGTCAGCGGTCACCATAATATGCATTTGAAAATCGAAAGTTTTAGCTTGCGTGGAAGTAAACTGTTGAATAAAATATTCTAAAGAATCAACATCTTGCCTTATTCTTTCTTGAATAGTACGATCTCTTTCTTGCTGATATCTACTTTTTAAATCAGCAATTTCTTTATTTAACATTTTAGCAAGAACAGAAAAAGGAAGAGGAATGTGTTTAATTACCAATTTAACACCAGACATATTAGTCAAATTAGACAAATAACCTGAACCAATAAATCTCGGATACGAAATAACAGTTAATATAGTGGCATAGCGATCACTTATTACAAAATCAGCTGGATTAAATTGCAATCCTTTAGGAGCTAATTCACTTTTTAAATTCATTATGATATCACCGTCCCGAAATTAGTAGTCATTCCACTATTAAGAAAATTATCTAATATTATTCTCAAATCATCATTGGAAACTTGTGATGATTCTAAACCAGCATTGGCAAGTCCAGTCATTAATGTTCTTAAACGTTTTTGAATAAGATCATCATTTTTTTCCTTAAATAAAATATAATACTCTGTATCAGTTATGTTATTACTCATGAAATCATTAGCTTTATTAATATCTTGATTAATAAGTTTTCTAATAGCGGGACTAGTAGTTTGATTATATAGCAATTGAAGACGAGCTAAATAGCTATTCAAATCAACAGGACGATCTGCTGAAATTAGCCAAAACTCAAAATCAATAGAATTATAAAAATTTTTTAATGCTATAATAGTGTTATCCTGTGCTGCTTGATCTAATATAAAAATATTTCTTGGTCTAATTTTGACACCGGTCACTTTTAACTTATTATCAAGAACAATAGTTCCATTAATGATGGATTTTATTGGTATCCAATCTTCTGTATATTTAGAATTATTTTTTTTCGTTTTCGTCAACTGCGAATTTTTCATAAAAACACCAACCCTTCCATACATAGTTTCTTCTTTCCGAGAAAAATTTAATAATACTTTGCAGAGCACACATGACGTTATGATAATTGGGAATAGGAATTACTAAAAATCCCGTTATTCCTACAGGAAGACAAGAAATAATCATGAGTGAAGCATTTTCTGAAGGAACAATTACGAATAAAAGTAAAGTCGTCAAAATTCCCGCTCCAAATAAGATTAAATCAAATGGTCGAAATAAGTTAAATATTAGTGTTCCTCGTTTTGCATTAGCAGGAACTAAATATCCATTCACTAGTTATCACACTCCTCTTTTTAATTTCCTCTTTTATCATATTTAGCATTCGCTTTGGCCTGTTCATATTTTTCATAATCACTACCTCCAGCTCCGCTAATGTTATTAATTCCTTTTTTGACGGTATCTTTATATGTCTTAAAAGTCGTCGCTCTAGCAGTTCCACTTATAGAAGTATCGATAAGAGAATCACCTGCAAGTTCTCCATAACCATTTTCAATGCCTTTGCTTCTTATTGCTTCAGCATTCTTCATCTTAATTATAACGTTATCCGTATCTACATTACGAGTCAAATGGTCTGCTAAAGCAACTTCTTTTGCATGCTTAATGTTATTTTGAGCAGCTTCAATATCTTTAGCTGTAACGTTTTGTGTTATACTTTTATAAACAGGTTTACCACCTTGTGTTATAGGTTTTCCCGTACTCTTATTAATCATTTGAGACCTTTTTGTAATTTTTCCGGTTTGCATCATGGAATCTAAAGCCATTTGCGCAGCCATAACTCTTGGATCCTTTTCAATTTCTTTATCAACATCACTTAATGCATCCTGATAATTTTTAAGGAATTGTAGTTTGTGCTCAAATTCTTCTTTTCTTCTAGTTGCAGTACTAGCACCGAGATGTCTTCCCCAAAAAGTGGAGTCGTCATTTTTTCTTTCGTAAGCTCTATCAGCAGCTTTTCTTTGCTTATTCATAGCGTTTTGAACATTTTTAAATACGCCACCACTTGTTCTGGCTCCTATGAGTCCTCTTCCAAGTCCACTAATAGCTCCCGCAACTTTTCCTCCAATTCCATTACCTCTTTTGATGCCAGTAGCAGCTACTGCACCTGCACCAATTAGAGCTCCTGTGCCAAATGTAAGTGCGCCTTTAACTTCCTTGCTAGGTTTTAAGCCCATGCTAAAACTTGCAACGCCACCACCAAGATTAGGAAATAAATCTTTTAAAAGATCTGGTACTTTTTTAGCAAATAAGAGAAGGCCAACAACTAAAAATATTTTTACCCAATTCTTTGTCGCCGTCGAAATATCTCCTAAACTTAAAGATAAAATACTTTTTGAAGAAGAAAGCGCTTCTAAAACATAACTAGATAAATTGACAATAAAATAAATTAAAGCTAATCTAATAAACAAATCTAAAAAAGTAGTTGTACATTGTTTAATCCATTTTTTAAATGCCCCATCTGGATCAGATATATAAGAAAGAATAGGAACGGGGGCAATTAATTGCAAATAAGCTAATTGAAAGACTCTTATAGCAGCCTGGAAACAATACATGAAAAGCATCCATAAAACGGCACCACCTACTAATAACATAAAAATTTCATTGAATTCAATAGTATATTCACCATTTCTTTTATAAACAAGAAATCTTTCAGCATACCCAAAATTTTCTGTTCCGTCATTTATTTTATTTTTAATTGAATTAATTTGAGTCTCCGTAAGATCAGCCTCTCCTTCTTCAGGATCAACTCCTTCACTCAAAAAAGGTTCCAGTTCATCTTCATAAAAAGAAAAGTATAACTCTGAAGAAAGTACTCTTCCAAAAGTCGTGCTATCTCCTCGCGGAGAATCACCGATAATTAATTTATAAAGAACATTGTCACCATTATTTTCATTACCAATTATCAAATTTTGAATATCGAAAGCTTCTCTAAAAATAGTGGGAGTTATTCCAAGTAGCACTATAGAGAAAATACACCTACCAATTATTTTTCCAAAACCATTTTTTTGATCAGATAATTTATTTGGATCAATTAAGGCCTGAATAAGAGTAAAAGTGAGTTTAAATAACATGAATAATCCTAATATCATTCCTACTCTTTGATATACAGCCTGTACTAAATCATTATCTAAAATTTCTGCTCGTGAAATATACATAAATAGATCATAAATATTGATAATTAAGTTGTAAATTAGAGTTGCAATTCGGCCAATAAGAATTCTAAAAGCATGCTTTATTGCACTAGCAATATCTCCCATTAAGCTTAATGTATAAATCATATTACTAAATCCACCTTTCTAAAATAAACCGCATGTATCAGGTGATATAATACCCCAAACTTTATTAGCTATATTTAATATTATATTAACTATAGTTGGGACAAAAAATATTAGTATAGCTATACCGAGTCTTTTGATAAAATCTTGTTGTGCTTTTTTCATATTTTCTTCGGTTCCAGCAAAAACAGCTTTTGCAAAATCAAAGATCCCAAATCCTATTAAAATTATCGGAATAACAATTTTCACAATATCTAAATATGAATTAATCTTATCCACTAATTCCTGACCCAATAATCCCTCACAATCAATGATAACGGATATTCCACGACCACCCGCTATTGCTTCATATTCTTTTCTAACATCAGAAGTATCCTCGCTATTTAAACCATAATCATCAGAATATTTGTCTAAATACGATGAACATCTTACGAGTTTTTTTAATTCATCATCAGTAAGTTCTTTTATATTAGGAAAAGCATCATATTCATTGAGCATTTTAGAAACATCATCTGCAACAAGCTTAAATACGGTATTATCAACAGCATCTAGACCTCCCAACAAATTAACAAAGGCACAATTAGTAGCCGAATTAAGAGCTAAAGCTGACGATTGATTAGAACAAAGTTTATATTCTGTAGTATTATTATAAACATTATTGATTATAGGAATAGCTCCCGATAGATCATTTAACATATCATGAGCCGTATAATCACTAAAAAATTGATAGCCTCTGCTCTCTTCCATTTTACTATTAAAAGCATCACAAGTGTAAAGAAGTTTATTATAATCTTTTTTTAGTGAATTGTAACTTTCATTTTCTTTCAAAATTACCTCAATATTGTCATTATACCAATCATCTACAGCAGATTTAAGCTTACCCTTGTTATCACCACTATCAAATATTATTTCTATTGATTTTGAGTATCCACTTTCAGGTACTCGTCCAGATGATATTATATATTTAGGAGTAAAATTAAAAGTATTTCCTAATCTAAAAAAATTTTCTCTAAAATTGATTGCATCTTTTGATATAAGATTATATTTATCTATATAAGCTGGCTCTCCCCATTCTGCCCTTGAAGCAAGATGAACAAAATTACCATTATAATCATAATACTCTACCATTATAGAAGAATAGTCAGTAAAATTATTGTCAGAATGATTGTATAAATAGAAACTATATTGATTTTCTTCCATTCTAACAGCCTTTATAGTTTCACCGATCCCAGCTAAAACCCTATTATTACCTTCTTTAGATTTTCTTATCTTTTCAGGACAAACACCATTGGCTAGTTGTGAATTAGAATTATAATTATCCCTTGTATCACACCATTCATCCATCTCTTCAGAATCTTGAAACCAACACCAATCAACCTTATATATTTTATTTCCATCAGGGTCAAGAAAATACCATACAGTTCCTATATTAGTATCACTTCCTTCTGTACCGCGAAAAAAAATCCAGTTACCTTCTCCTTCATCAGTTCTTTTACATTCTAGATACATCACCGGACCATCGGCCTTAACAATATTAATACCAATAAATAAAAATATGGAAATTAGAATTAATTTATATATTTTTTTCATATTGAACTCCTTTTTAGAAAATAACCTGTTATAGTTAAATTATAACATAGATGTTCAAAAAATGAAATATTTTTTAATTATTTTTATAGCTATTATGAAAAGAAAAAAGAAAACTCTAGCTTTTGAGTTTTCTTTATCGTTATTTATTATAACTTGTTGCTATTCAGCTTCACCAGTTCCAGTTTCACCAGTTATTTTTGTATATACACATTTATCATTTGCTTCGCCTTTACTTAATATACAGTTCCAACAACCACGCCAATCGCTTGTTCCTTCAAGCTGCTCTTCTTCCCCACTGAAAAGAGAAGTCGCAAAACTTAAAACTAATTGAACAATCCAAACAACAGCGAAAACTAAAACAGCATATATAAGTCTTTTAATAAAGGCAGATCTTGCTTTTTTAACTTCATCTTCTTTACTTGCTATAACGGCTTTTCCTAAATCGATCATTCCAAGTATTATAAGGATTATAGGAATACCTATTTTTATGGCCTCAATGGCATAACCTATCAAAGTCATAACTGGCCTTAATTCTTGTGCGCAAGCTAATACATACATATTATCACTCCTTCTTCTTATAAGAATATATTACACTATATACTAAAAAAAGTCAATCATTTAAAAAGATTAAATAACTTATTTATTTTTTTTTCTTGTTTTTCTGGACCTACAATTTCCTTTATATAACCTAACTTTTCTAATAAAGGAAGTAATATATTACTACAATCTTTTTTGTCATTTAGAGGAGGAATATTATAATATATCTTTAAATCTGTCTCTATTTCAAAATCTGCAATATCCTCTTCATTAAGTAGACTTTTATTTAAAATAACTTTCTTATCCTTTAGTTCTATGAATATATTATTATTTATTAAAACCAACTCATTCAACTTTATAGTACTAGGTTCTATTAAATATAAAACATCTGTACAAATATCTTCACACTTTGATTTATTCAAATCAATTATAAAGATATCAACAGCGCTATATTTAGCTAATGTTTCGTTTAATTCATTTTCTTTTATCGAAAGTGAATCTTTATCTTTTAAATAGGTAAAATCTCTTTTATTTAATTCAAGAGACATTACTCTATAATAATCATTTAATACTTTTCTTAAAAGGTATACTAAAGTAGTAGCCCCTGCAGAGTCAGTAACATTTTTTATACCTAATATTTTGTAGCGGTGGTCAGTTTGAGAGATCGCCGCAGAGTTATCAGAAGGAATATTTCCCGAATCATCGTCCTCTAAATCTTGCAAATAAGCAACATCACGATATATATTGGGATGCTTATAAAGATGCATAAGACTATTTTTATCTTTAGTAAAATTATATATACCTATACTGACTAATTTCGACAAGAATTTTTGAGAATCACTTATTTGATCATCTTTATCTAACAGTAAAATTACTTTATCCATATTGATATTCATAGATAATTTCTGTAAATTAGCGATATTTTTATAGTCATCAATAGCAGTTATATCTAAAAACATCCTATTAAAGAAGAAATTACCAAACTTTTTGATTATTTCATCAACAGTAAAAACTCCTTCGATTTTTTTAGACACTTCGATATTTAATGAACTCAAAACGTCGTTATATTTATTAGCTATTACTGTATCCAATATAATCATCCTTTCAAATTTGTGATTCTTCTTGTCTCACCAGTAATAGGTATCGTAAAACTCAAATTAAAAAACGGAAAATCTAATTTGACAAAGGTTGTAACTTTATAATAAGTTTCGTCTGCTCCATAATTATTTACAGTAGCGGGCTCTTCTATACAGTAGCCTTCGTCAAAACAAATACCATATTTGTCATCTTTATTTTCACTTAATCTGACATAGTAGCTAACTGATCTTAAATAATCATTAACTTGACCTAAGACAGAATTATCTCCAACATCTGTATAATCTTCTATTCCCTCATTTTGTTCAATGATATCTATTATTCGATTTTTAACTCTAAATGCTTTGGCATAATTTAGAGCTACCGCTATAAAAACTATATAAACGGCAAGAAAAACTAATAATACATTAATCATAAATGTTCCACCAACGGCATCTCTCATTTTTTACCTCCATTTTCTAATAGTAATATACTAATTATTCAGTAGTTACACCAGTATTTTTTTCAAATGTATCTCTAATCCATTGTCTTCCTATAGAATCATCACCTGCAAATAACCAAGTTCCTATTCCTAACACTAGTGCTAATATAACGATAGTAATTACTGTCATTGAAACTTCACCTGTTGCTTCTTTCATTATTTCTCACCTTCTTTCTCCCTTATTACTATATTACTTTTTATATATTTCAAATTTTTATACAGAAACGAGCATAAAAATTGAAATCAATAATAATATTAGTGACCCTCCACCTGTGACAACCATCATAATCATGGTCTTATTTTCCATCTTATTAAGTCTAGCTTGATATTTTTGTTCTCGAGCTTTAGCTTGCAAAGATGAAACAGATTTAGAAAAGGAAACTAATTGTTGATGTTTCTTTTCTTGTTCACCTAATCCTAATCTATATAATAATCTCATCATTCGCATTGAATCTCTTACAGGATAATCATTAGCAAAATCCATATATGGATCAATACTTGAATCACCTTCTTCGATTCTTTGAACTAATTTTTTTAGTCCCGGCTTAAACACCTCTGGAGCATCATCAATGCTCTTGGCCAATGCTACAGGAACAGTGTAATGATGAATTAATACTTCTAATGTCTTTAAATAATATGGCAGCAATGAGTCAATATAATTTAAATGCTGACGATACCATTTTTTCAAACTCAAATATTGATTTTTATATACTAAAAATCCTACAACTAATCCTGCAATCACTGTTAGATAACTCATTTGCGATAGAAATAAGAATATTAAAGCTATTGCAACTAACACACCATTTCGGACTCGTTTCATGAATACTTCATTTGGATTATATACTCGGTCACCATATTTAGCTATTAAAAGAAAATCATAATCTTTTTCTTTTAATAAGTTACACAATTTATCATTATTACTAAATACTCCATTTTTATCAATTTTTCCATTAACAATAAATATATATATTACTATTATGGCTATTATTAGCATTTCTATCATTATTCTGCACCTACATTCTCGTTGTAGTATTTTTCTCCCGAAAGAAGAAACCAACTGTTTATAATAACAATAGCATGAATAATTATTTTAATAAAGGTATTATCTAACATGGCTATATATGTCTCTGAACTAATAAGAAGCTGAATAAGAGCAATCATTCCATATAGGGCTATTCCAAAAGTTAAAAACTGTTTATGAAATCTTGCTCTTTCACTTCGATCTCGATAGACGCCTTCAACTAGAATATCTATATCCGATAACATATTCTCAAATGTTCCTTCCGTATCTTTGGCACCTTCTTTAGTTACTTGTAAGAACAATTGATGCATATTTTTTACCATATAATAAGGATATTTAGTGTCCATATATTTTATGGAATCATAAATGTCACCTTTTTCATAAGATAAAGCAATCATCGTTTTGACATCTGACAAAACAGGTTCTTCTAAAACTCCAGACTCCGCAACACCTTCAAGTGATTTGACAAAGGCTTGAGTCGTAGCAAATTCCATTATGGTATTTGTACAGTAAACTTGAACTTGTTCAAATATATATTCACTATATTGTCTTTTACAACGTAAATAAGTTATATAAGGAATAAAAGAGACTGCCAGGATGGCATACACTATGGTAACCACCAAATTATAGAAATACAAGTAACTAATAACACCAGCAAGACCAGCAAAGATAATTACCTGAAATAAATATTGTATAGGCGTATATTCTAGTCCTAAATCTTTTACTCTTTCACGCATTACTTTAAAGGAGTATGGCTCAAACTTTTTATATGTATTAATCGCTTGTGTAGAGATAAATTTATATACTGATTCACCTCTTTTGGTACGATAAGATACTATAAATATTATTATTACACCAATTAAAATTATTTCCATTAATTTCACCTACCTTACTTAAAAGTACGATCATTCATACTTGATATATTAACAGGTCTTGGATTTGATTGATTCTGGGCATAGATATTAGGAATCTGATTATTCACTTCATTTCGATACTGACTTGAACTACTATTTATCTGATTTTGATAAAAATGAGAACTTTGATGATTAGAATGATTTACTGAAAACAATGCGGAATTATCTAAAGACTTATTACTATTATCAACAACAAAATTGTTATTTTTACTTTCGGATACTTTATTTAAATCCGTAAACTCTTCTTTAACTAAAATATCATTTGGCATTATAACACCTTGACTTTCTAAATAACCAATTAAATATTTAGAAGGATTAGCAATTGATTCTTGACCTTCAGGTGTTTTTTTATAAAGAATTTTATATTTAGCCTCATTATCATCAGTTACATAAAATTCTACTACCTCTGAAACTTCACGATGAAACCTTTTATATTTTTGACTATAATAACCTTTAATATGAACACCTAATTGAACATAACGATGAATTGTTTTTAAAAATTGTTCTATATCAATATTTGTTTCAAGTAAACTATACATTCTATTAGGAATCGATTCTGCTTTATCGGCATGAATAGTCGATAAAATGTTATGTCCTGAAGAAATGGAATTGCGGACAGCCATAACAGCTTCCGCTGATCTTACTTCGGATAGTAAAATCCAACGTGGATTCTGGCGCATACAAGTAACTAAAACATCAGAATAAGAAGCAATATTATTTGTCTTCATAGCAACAATATCTCTATGAGGAAAAATTCTATCTAGATGAAGTTCAAGAGTATCTTCAATAGTTATTAATTTTTCACTTTCTTTAGTATGTGCCGCTAGATATTTGACAAATTCAGTTTTTCCCGATCCAGTTTCACCACTTACAATTATATTGCAGTGTCCTTCAACACACTTGAGCAAAAAATCATGAATATTTAATCTAATATAATCTTCAGCTATTATCTTATCCTTTTGTAATCTTATTTTAGCGGGTGTCTTTCTTATTAGAACTGCAATGCCATTTTTAGCTATCGAATCGTGAACAAAATTCATTCTTAATTCTGCAGATTCAGCATCGAGAAAGGGATTGGCCATATTGAAGGATTTACCCATAGAGTTAGCACATTGAAAAGCTATTTTCTCCATGAGTACATTATTTATACCTGTATTTTCAACACGATAAACACCTTGTGATAATGATTTTAACCAAACTTGACCACCATTACTATAAGAAATATCCGTTATGTCATCGTTATCTAAAAATACTTTTAATGGGCCAAAATCGACTTGAGTAAATTCAGTTTCCATATTTTGACCTCCTTTTATTACTGGTCATTATCAGTAGTATTTTCTTGTACTTGATCACTGATATTTGGCAAATCATCTACTGAAACTAATACAGTCTTACTATTAATAAAGTTTTCAATATCATTACTGCTTACAGTTACTTTGTCCTCTTCTGATAAAGTGGCTGTATTTGGTATTAGGATTAATTCTACGTCATATTCATCTAAATATAAAGCTTTTCTTAATAGCAAGTGTGTCTCTTCAGGTACAGCAAATAGCATATATGCTGGCGTTCGAGTTTCTTCACTGTTTTCAAAAACATGTTGTCCTGATGAATCTTTAACATCTAATACTTCAATATTACTGATAAATTTGCCAAACATGATTTCGCCATCATCATTTAGTGATTTATAATAAATATTGATGTGGCTACCCGGAGCCATAGAATTAGCATAAGTACTAGCAATCGTTACAGGATAATTAACGACCGTATACCCTTCAGGAACATCTGAAAAAGCTGAATCTGGAAGTTCTTCTTCGGTAACTACTAGATCAGTATAAAAGATACTTCCTTTAGCGATAATAGTATTAAAATTAGAATACTTTCCAATAATATTATTAACGTTTGTATAATAATCTCCGACAAGGAATGATTCAGGAACATTCATTGTACCGACCATATCTTTTGTAATGTAGGTTCTTGGTTGAATTGTAGTTTTGGCATAAGGAATAGCCACTAACTTGACAGCCGAATTAATTCGGTAGTTATAACCAATATATAATATTACTAAACATAATATTACCCCTAGTATGGTAACTGTATTTTTATTACCAAAAAATTTTTTCATTGAAGCTTTTAAATTATTCATTTTATCCTCCTTTTTATTTTTTAAATAATCTAGCTTACATATTCGTATTCTTCATATGACCATGTTATATCAAATTTTATGGCTGCTGCCTTTTTGGATGTATCTGTAGTAGTTCCACTCCATTTGATCCAATAATCATATTTACTGCAGTCACTACCAGTTAATTTTTCATCACTTTGTGAGCAATTTTCAAATAATATTTTATTATTATTTTTTAAAGTTAAGTTGCCGACCATATCATTAAGCGAAAGTAAATAATTTGTGCTATTTACTTCAATATCCGGATAGTCAATTTCCCTTTTTAGTAAAGCTATATTTAGTTCTGTTTGGGTAGTAATTAGTCCCCTATATTTGATATCTTTAATAATAACATTTCTAATATTACTTCTATTAAGTTCGTCTGGCATGTTTATAGGTTTAGAATCTACACCCGCATTATTTCCTACCAATGATGGTATTGAATAATATGTCGTTGTCATAGTCTTTTTAGTATAAGGATTATTATAATGGCTATCTGTACTTGAAACATCAGTATACTTACCATAATATTCTAAAATGGCATCTAATTTATTGACGACATTATAATCTAGCTGTTCGCCATTTAATCTATAATCGTTGGTACTATTCCTAACTTCTATCGATACTTTGGGAGGTGTTTCTATTATGTCATAAAAATTTATCGTATATCCACTTCCAACTAATATTGTTGATTCAGCAAATCTTCTAGTAAAATTTTCAACAAACTTTTCAGTAATTATTTTTAAATCACCCGTTTGACGATAATAAGAAATGTCGATAGCATCGATCATAGAAGCCTCTGTTATCTCTTTTAACAAATAATAATCTCGTTCATTGCTAGTTGTAATCTGTTGAAAAAGTAAAATTATGCCAACACCGGTAATACCTAAAATTATAATACCTAAAGTTAAAAAGGACCACTTCATTTTTTACCACCAGCTTCAAAATACTTTCTTAAGAACGAACTTTCTTCATTTACCATAGTATACCAGTCAAAATAGCCGCCATTGGCATTTTGCTTTTGATTATAATCTTTTATTTCAGAAATCAACTGTTTATCTATACTAATAGAATATTGTAAATTTTTATATGCCTCTCTTAATCTAGCTCTATTAGTCTCTATATTATACCAGTCAAACCAATTTATACCAGCATTTCGATTTGGAAATGGATTATTTAAATCGATTGGACGATATATATATTGATAATATAGTGACTTAATGTCAAGCGAACATGAATCACCATCTATTTTGACATTCCAATTACCAGTCCATTTTTTATTGCTATCGCTATCCCCAAGTGCTGCTGAATCTTTTAGAACACTCATATTGCTAAGTTCAGCACTAATACGATATTTACTATCTTGATAATCTAAAGGCACATAGTATTTATTATTGATTCCATAATTTGTTCCTTTACTAATACTATAGGTAATTTTTCCAGTAAAATCGTCAACAATAGCGTTTGGAAGAAAAAAGGTACAAACAGTTGTAATTTCGCTTCCAGCATTAAATTCGCCTGTTCTTGTACAACTTTTTCTAATTAGATTAGGTTTTACAATTTCACCACCGAACTTTATAGAAGTCAAACTTATCTGTGATTCAAAGCTATTCAAATCTTTTAATTTATTTTTCATTATTTTAGTTACTTCACTTCGTACAGAATTATCCGTAACATTACTAACAAAGTCCCAACTTATGGTATTAGTATACATGACACCAAACTTAAATCCACCACCAGCATATAAGCTATCAGGCGTTAAAATATTTGAAACGGTTCCTTTTTGATCTATCTTGACATCGACTGAAGTCTCATTATCACTTAAGACAATTGATGTTTTGTTGCAGACACTTTGAAGATTTATTCCATCATTGCAAGATAAATCTGTCTTCTCTGGGGGATCATAATCACATTTGTTAGTAGTAACAGTATATTTAAATTTGTATAGAACAGGGGAAACAACAACTTTAGTATTAAGATTATTATCTTGTGTTGCCACTACTGTATCGTCAGGGCATTTACTCATATTATTATTTCCTAACGAATAATTCCAATCAATATGGAAGCCATCAGCGATGGGATTATTCGTATTGTTTTTGTTTCTTCTAATTATTGTAGCATAGAAATATTTACTATTATAATTTAATGGTTCTATGCTGACTTCGTTATTAGTAGAAAAAGCAGCACAAGAAAGAGCAGACTCGGCATTACTGCCATAAGTATCAATCAATGTAGCATTACTTCCTCCTCGCCAGCTACTAGATCCAGATGGTCGCCATAAACCGTGCGTATAATATGTAGTATTGCCATTTTTATAATATTTAGTAGAAACTTGTTCTGGATTGCCACTAACATAATAATTATAAGTATCGCCTTCTGTTTCTGTCTTTATATACATATTAAAGAAATCAGAATAGCTCCAACAAGAATCACTTTTACCGCCAGGACAAACTCTTGATAGTTCTATTTCTTTAGCTTCTTGTAGCTTTTTATTACCTGCTGTATTGGAACTTTCAAATAGAGGAAATGAAGTATAATTTGAAGTGCTTGTCACATTATTAATTCCATCTTGATAAAATGATTGTAAAAAGAAATAGTAATTTGTATAAGTCTTACTTTTTTCACTAGCTAATACAAAAGAATTAAACGTTAAATTAGAAAGAAGCAACAATAAAACAGTAAAAGTTATTTTCTTCATTTTTTCCTCCTTTGCTAATTTATTTAATATTTATTTTAATATTTTTCTTTTTTTATCTTTCGAAGTTATAAGTATAATAGAAATTATTAATAGAATTACCCCCAATGTAATTAGTAAGAAAATTTTATATTCAGAAATAAAACTTAAAACTTTATTTAAAATACTTTCATCTTCTTGCTTTTTTTCTTGGTTATCTAAATTATTTTGCAAACGATAAGATGTTACTTTCTTTTCAAATGTCTCATAATCGACATCATATTTATAGTATTTCCCACAAAGGGGAAATTCTTCATCATCGATGCCTTCACATAATGGATCCAAAGAATAAATGTTAAAGCGTGGAAGATTTACTTCAATATCGCTTATCTTGATTCCACATTTAGATGAGAAAACTTGATAATGCCATGTTCCAGTAGTCAAATTTATTTTAAGACTATCATCTTCTTCAATAAAATCTTCGGTAGCAAAAGGACTTAAATGAATATAAAAATCGTCATAAATATTACTAGTAACTACTAAAAATTTATTATGTACTTCCACATTATTTTCTTTAATAACTCCCAAATGTTCGTATGTTATTTTTATTTTACTAGCTTCTTTTTTTAAAGTTTCTATTTCTTCATCACTACACTGTGCTCGAACACAAGAAAAATCTAAACAAGTTACAATAGCAATAAGTATTAAACATTTGATTTTTCTCATTTCAATCCTGCCTTTCTACCGTCTATTCTTTTATAATGATACCATAATTTTAAACAAATTGGAAGTTTTTTTTGTATTTTTATATAAAAAATGTTATTATTATATTAGGTGATTTAGGTGACAAGAAAAAAAATTATATTTTTGATACTAATATTTATCTTTTCTCTAATTTTAGTAATTATCATGCTATCAGATAAGAATAATTTTATTTCTTTAAATTATCAGGACATAAAACAAAAAATTGCTAACAAGGAATCCTTTGTTTTATGTATTACTGCCACTGATTGCATTCATTGTCAAGATTTTAAACCCAAACTAGAACAAGTTGCTAATAAGTATGATATCAATATTTACTATACTGAATATGATTTATTTAATGAAAATGATTATAATAATTTTAAAAAAGATTTCAGTTTTGATGGTAGTACACCTACTACTATATTTTTCATAGATGGACAAGAAAAAACAACCGCTACTAGAATATATGGCGATGTTTCAACTGATAAAATAATTAATAAATTAAAAAAGAATGGTTTTATAAATGAGCAATAAAACTATTCTTTTATTAAATAATTTTCTCCTTTAAAAGGATCTTTAGTTAAAAGATTATTAAAGTTTTGTTGTCTTAAAGCTTCATAGGTTACTATTGCAACACAATTAGCTAAATTTAAAGCTCTAATATTGATACTAGTTGGAATCCTATAGCAATTATCGATATTATTTTTCAGTATACTTTTAGGTATGCCTGTGCTTTCTTTTCCAAATATTAAATATATATTTTTATTTGGATCACTAAAATCTATATCACTATAAGTTTTTGTTCCATATCGACTAAAAAAATATAAATCGCCACTATTCTTCTCTAAAAAATCGTCATAATCAAGATAAGTAGTATAATTAACCTTATCAATATAATTTGCAGCACTTCTTTTAATTTTTTTTTCGTCAAAAATAAAGCCAAATGGTTCAATTAGATGGAGATGGCTATTTGTTCCAGCACAAGTGCGCATAATATTGCCAGTATTTTCGGGTATTTCTGGTTCGTACAAAACAATATTAATCATCAATTATCCCTTCCTGTTCAAGATACTCTTCAACTTTATCAATATCATAGTCATCATCTTTTACTGAATACATACTTACAATTTCTCCATCTTTAAATATTGTTATGGATGGCAAATTAGTTATATCTGTTTCTTCGAATTGATATGTTTCTTTGAGTTTTTTTATTTTCTTTGTATCATTTAATTCAGATGTTAAATCTAAATATAGAATGTTATTTCTGAGTGATTCTCTCACGATCATATCTTTAAATTTGATTTCAAATTCTCGAACTATCGCATCATCTAGAAAAGAAGAATATATAATACAATCTTTATTTTCTATAAGATAATTTTCTAACTCATTATAATTAATAACTTGCATATATTTATCCATTATTGGTGTTGATAACTGCTTACTTTCATAAGTACTATACCACATATAAAAATAAATAATTAAAATAACCGATATTATCAATATCACTGATAATAAAATATAATTTTTTAGTGGAATATTTTTTTCTTTATCCATGTTAGCCTCCATATAATATTGTATCAGTTTATGTGTTTTTTTTCAAGAAAATTATATGAAAAAAAATGTCATTTATGATATAATATTCTTGTTTAGTAAATGGTGGTGATTTTTATAAAAAACAATTATAGTATTATTTGCGAAGAAATTCTAAATAATTTTAAAGAAAAGAAAAAACTATTACTGCACAGCTGCTGTGCGCCATGCAGTAGCTATGTCATTAGCTATCTAACAAATTTTTTTGATATAACTGTTTTATACTATAATCCAAATATTTATCCTTATGAAGAATATGAAAAAAGAAAAAACGAACAATTGCGACTAATTAAAAGTTTAAAAACAAAAAACAAAATATCTTTTATAGACTGTGACTATGATAATGATAAATATATCTTACTAATTAAAGGTTTAGAAAAGGAAAAAGAAAAAGGAAAAAGATGTAATATCTGTTACCAAATGAGAATGGAAAAAGCAGCCGTACTAGCTAAAAAGGGTAACTATGATTATTTCTGTACAACACTATCAGTTAGTCCATATAAAAATGTCAATCTTATAAATGAAATTGGTGAAAATTTAGCTAAAAAATATGATATAAAATGGTTATATTCAGACTTTAAAAAGAAAGATGGCTATAAAAAATCTATTCTTTTATCACAAAAATATAATTTATACCGTCAAGACTACTGTGGTTGTATTTATTCAAAAAGACAAACTTAAAGATTGCAATTTTATCATAGAGCAATCTTTTTTTATTTAATTATTAATTTTTAAAGAAAAAAAAGAAATTACCACTTCAAAAATTATCAATAAAATGTGCTAACTTCTTCTTACACATAACTAAAATATAACTACATAAATATTTTACTTATTTTTTATCAATATAATAGCCGCAATAACAACTGCTACAGCTAATATTAGACAAATTGTTCCAATTATAATGTATTTATTTTGTGCAAAACCAGCAGAATTATTTCTAACCATGTTAGGCTGAATACCTCGTGCATCTATTCCAATAGCATTAGCTAAATTTTGATCTTTTACCACTGCTAATTTTTCAGCTTGAGGATTTTGATTTGGTAAAGAAAAATCAGAAGAGTTTGCCATTTTATTATGGATCTCTGAAGTGTCATAAATAGTGGTACCATTAATGTTATTATTTGGATTAGTTAGAGTAACTAAATTATCACGTACCACATTAGTATCTTGTTGGGGTTGAGAAATAGAATTTAAATTATCTGGTATAGTCCATACGGGAATTTCACTATTAATTCCAGTATCACTTACTAAATATTCTTTATAAAATTTAATAGATAACTCTACTAAATCTTTACTGGTAATGGCAATAGAGCAACTAGCATAATACTCCTGCTGATTAAAATCAGGAATATTATTAAATATTTTTATTCCTAGCCTATTTGAAAAATCTTCAATTAATTTATGTGCTTCGCCACCTTTATTGAATTCGGATGGTAATAAGATAACAATGTTATAAACAAGGTTGCTTAATTTATTCTTTTCTTCTAGATTAATATTTTCAATAAAATTCTTTCCTTCGGAATTGGTAATAATTCTAGATACAAAAATCTGTCTATTTACTTCGTTTTCGTCGACAGAATAAATCAAATATTCTTTTTCCTCATAAACAAATCCGACTATAGTATTAGCCTGTTTTTGAACATTAGTATTTTTATCAAACAAAACAAAACTTTTATTCATAAAAGTTCCTCCTCATAAACTATCATCTATTATGAGCTAATTGTAACATAAATTTATATTTTAAACAAGATATTTTTTAAAATTTGACATTTTTTTAAATAAAAAAATTTATATCTTTATCTAGATATAAATTAAATAAAAAAATATTGGCAACGACCTATTTTAGCGAAAATCACTATCTTCGGCGCTGAAGTGTTTAACTTCTGTGTTCGGGATGGGAACAGGTGAACCACTTCGCAATAATCACCAATATAATAGTAAATAATAGTTCTCTGAAAACATGATAATGTGGTTAATCAAATTAAATAATTTAGGGATTAAATCCTCAATCTATTAGTACTAGTCCGCTCAACATGTCGCCATGCTTCCACTTCTAGCCTATCAACCAGTTAGTCTATCTGGGATTTTACTTGCTTTAAGCAATGGGAAAACTCATCTTGGAGAGGGCTTCACGCTTAGATGCTTTCAGCGTTTATCCCTTCCCTACATAGCTACTCTGCACTGCCACTGGCGTGACAACAGATACACCAGAGGTAGGTCCATCCCGGTCCTCTCGTACTAAGGATAGCTCTCCTCAATTTTCCTGCGCCCACGACGGATAGGGACCGAACTGTCTCACGACGTTCTGAACCCAGCTCGCGTGCCGTTTTAATGGGCGAACAGCCCAACCCTTGGAAGCGACTCCACCTCCAGGATACGACGAGCCGACATCGAGGTGCCAAACACCACCGTCTATGTGAACTATTGGGTGGTATCAGCCTGTTATCCCCGGGGTAGCTTTTATCCGTTGAGCGACGGCCCTTCCATTCGGTACCGCCTTATCACTAAGCCCGACTTTCGTCCCTGCTCGACTTGTAGGTCTCGCAGTCAAGCTCCCTTCTGCCTTTACAC
>JAGHHB010000091.1 GCA_017887885.1 Bacilli bacterium
AGAATATATAGAGATGAAATATGGAATTAAAGTAAGAGATATAAGAATTGATGAAAATTTGAATATTGAAGAAAATAAGAGACCAGAATATATAAGAGTTATGTTAGAAGAAATAATTGAAAAGGAGGAAAAGTCTCTTTCTTTATAGTGGAAAAACTCTATTAAGAAAGAGGGTTTTTAGTTAAGAATAAAAAGTCTTTATAATCAAAATGATACAAATTTAAGCTTAGTAATAGGGGGTGGAAGTATCAGTGGCATAATTAAACCAATTAACTTCATAAAGTGAATTAAGATACTTTTTATAAATATAAAAAAATATTGAGATTAAATTTATTAATGCTATAATAAAATAAAGAACACGAGAACACGAGAAAGGAATAAATATTCATGGAAGAAACTAATGAAATAGGTAAAATAATAACTAAAGCACTAAATGGTGAAGTGTTAAATCGTCATAGAAGTTGGGATGGGAGCCTTATTTATGACTACGCAAAAACAGCAATTTTGTATTGTATAATTATGAGAGATTCTCAAATTCCTGAGAATTTTAATATAACTGGAAAAAATCTTTGTAAAAAAATAGCTGAAAAATTAGATATAGATGAAGAATCTTTGGATGAAAGACAAGAAGAAATTTTTAATTATGTTTATAACAACTTAATTAAAAATGGTTTTGTTTTTCATGTGACTAATAGTGTTTTTGCAGAAAAGATAAAAGAAGAAGGATTACATGGACTAGTTGATACTAATATGGCTTTAGATATTAGTGAAATTATGGGGATAATGGAAAAATATGATGATGGTCGTTTCATTATTAATGCTTTTACATTCTCAATAAACGATATAAATGGAAAAACAGGTTTTTATTATGCAAGTAATTTAAATGAAATGACAAAATACCTTTATTCACCAGAATGGCTAAAGCAATTTTGCAAAGGTATAGAAATGAGTTGTTTTAAAGATGGAAAAGTAGACGCATATGAAAGAAAGGATTATAATAGAATAATGCAAGGTATTCAATTATTAGCTAATAAATATAAATTTTCTGAACAAGATGTAAATAGGATAACATCTATTATAAATAAATATTTGAAAATGCTTGAAAAATCAAAACCAGTGTTAATACTTATTCCAAGAGATACTTTAGGACTTGATGATTCTGGACTTAAAGAATATTACGAAGATATGCTTTCAGATTATATAGAGGATGGTGAAATGATATTTGATAAAAACAATAGGAAAATTTACTTTATGATTGACACGTTATTGAAATGTTATAACCTTTCTTTTCTGGTTGGAGGACATGATAAACAATGCAAAAGTACCATAAAACCTATAGATTTAAGTTTTGCTGATTTATCACAGCTATTACCAGAAGAAATTAGAGAAAAATTATCAAAAACAGATGAAATGCAAGATGTGGAGATAAGTCAAAGAATATATTTGGGTGGAACTGGAGAGATGTATCTATGCCATGATGCAAATCAAAAAGAATATTTATATAAACCAGGTTTAGTTAGAAGAACTCAAATTAAAGATAGTTATAAAATTGCATCACAAATAGTAGCATCAGAATTACAAAAGAAAATTGATCCTCAGTCTGCAATAAGTGTTAAACATTTTAAGGATGGTACAATACAAGAAAGAATACCTATAAATGTTGAACAAACAAGAAAATTAATGGATTTTCAAGATGGAATGGAAGAATTGGACTTGGAATTAATAAAAGGTCTTATGAGAGAATATGTAACAGATTATTTGCTATGTAATTATGATTCTCATCCAAAAAATTTTATAGTTGGAACAGATGGAATTTTAAGAGGAGTAGATAAAGAACAGTCCTTTAAATATATTGGACAAGAAGAAAGTGGAGATCCGACTTTTTCGTACAATTTTAATGCGAAATATGGAGAAAGACCTTCAATTTACAGCACTATTTTTGCAAGAATTGCCCAAGGAAAGATGTCACCAGATGTTTTAGAATATATGAATGAATATGTTGAAAAAGCAATGCAAATTCCAAACGAAGAATATTTAGAAATCATACGACCATATTGTATGTGCTTTAGTAAACGTCAAGATTCGGATGGAATCATAGATTTTGATAGATATAATTATATAAGAGATTTAATCTTATCAAGAAAAGAAAATCTTGAAAAAACAATGCAAACAATGAAAGCAGAATTGAGAGAAAAATATAATAAAGCTAAGCCACAACAAAAATACACATTAAAGGATTTGGTAAGTCTAACAAGGGGAGTGGATCCAGAGAAAAGGGTTGAAGCATTCGGTGTAGTTGAAGAGCTAGAACAAAACCATGAGTCAAAGGAAGGGGATATTGGTGAAGACAAATATTAAAGATGTTCAAATTGCGTTATCAGAAATTAATTATATTATTTTAAATTCAGAAGATAAATTGCAATTTAAAATTCCAGATAAAGTAAAAGAAAATATTTCAACTAATATGGATAAGAATTATGTGTTTAATCCTAAAGGAGAACTTTCACCAATGGGAAAGGCAATTTTATCAGTTATTATTAGTAAATATATAGCAGATAAAGAGTTAATAGAAAAATATAGAGAATACGATAATTTCTATTATAAATTAATCGAAGAAGAGAAAGTAAAAAAATATAAAGAATTACATAACAACGACATATTTTTTAATACTCATAAAAAAGAACAGGATAATAATGAGTTAATTAAATTGGACAATCCAATAAATCAACTTGTAGAAATTAAAAAAGAATCATTTTTTATAAAAATAAAAAATTTTATATTAAAATTATTTAATATAAATAAGTAAAATTATTAAAATAATAATAAAAAAGTCTGTGAATTAGCTTGTATAAAGCATTACAGACTTTTTGTTATTGGTCGAGGCGACAGGGATCGAACCTGCGACCTCATGGTCCCAAACCACGCGCGCTACCAACTGCGCTACGCCTCGAAATAAACTGCATAATTAAACGCTAATATATAATAGCACAAAACAAAAACAAAATCAAGAGTTTTTTGAAAAAAACACAAAAACATTATTTA
>JAGHHB010000014.1 GCA_017887885.1 Bacilli bacterium
AAATGATAATTAAACTTCTAAAAAGGTATAAAATATTTCTTTACTTATCAAAAGTTTTCTCGGCATAAACGTGTTTTCGATAGATATTTTGATTGTTCTTTTGTTGCACTTGACTTTTTAATTAATACTATTAAATTTTTATATACAGGTTAAAGACATGAAAAAATTACAAATTAATGTTTATCTATTGATTTATATGAGTTTACTTACTTTTTATTTATAAAAATTTGGTTTTTTGAAAAATATATGATAATCTAATTATAGTTAGGTTGTGATATTTATGGCAAGACCAAGTAAAAGAAGATTTGAATTAGAAATTAGAAAGATAATATCATATAATTCTGAAAAGTCATTAGTAAATTTAATGAGTTATTTATCATTAAGTTAAAAAAGTAAATGTTTTATAATTATTTTCATGCCTTTAACCTGTTTTATATGTTGCAATAGTTTAAAAGATAACGGAAAAAATAAATAGTAAATTAACAAATAAATAAACTTAATTAGGTTTATTTATACTCAATATTTATCATTTTGGCATGAACAACGACTCGTTTAGTTCCTGTATTATCACAAGTTGACAGGGTTAAGACTTTATCATCAGTTGATGTTTTAATACCAAAATTATATATACTTCTTTTTGTGATTGTATTTAAAAAATCGTTAAATGAATTTTCATCGAAATTTGTTTTTAAATAATATGTTTCCGGTTTAATAGTATATATTGAAAAAACTTTCCAACTGCTGTTGCTAGTGGGGGTAGATATTTTAATAAAATAATTACTACTATTTGATAAATAGCTGTTATTTAGCATCGATGGAACTGAACCAAACATTGTTTTATTATTCATATTATGACCGTATATAATAGTATTGCGTTGAAAATCTTTAAAATTTACTCTATAGTCCGCGAATATCCATCCTCCGATATTACTTTTTTTATTAAAAGCATGCTCTAAATAGTATTCGTTATCATCTGATTGAACGACTGGGTAGTTAACTTTGGTACCTTCGATTTTAATCCAACCGACTGTATCGTCATTTTTCTTAAGCAGTTCGTCAAAGTTAACATCCATAAATGGAACAGATAAATAGTCCCAATAATCATTAGGATAATAAACTTGTTGTGAATTGTTAGTTTCTGAACTGTTATCTGGATTTTCTGTATTATCATCTGGCGGTTGAGGGGGTGGAATATTATTATTATTATTATCTGGATCTTCTTCAATAATTTCTGTCGAATTAATGATATCATTGGATAAATATTTAATTTTCAAACTTTGGACATACCAACGGCTAATTAGAAATACACATATTAGATATACTGAAAGGGTAAGAGAAAGTATTAATTTAGAATAATTTTTCTTTTTGCTGATATTTTTTTCTTTCTTTTTCAGAACATTATTAATAACCGTAATAAAGTATTTAGGAAAGATTGTTAAAATAGTATATATACCAATAAGGAAGTGCCATATTAAAGATAGGAATGAATTGCCTAAAAAAATTATGCCCAGTATAAATAATCTAATTATATTAAACACCTCCTATTATATACAAGTATACCATATAAGAAAGAAAAAGTGTATATCGATGTTGAATTTGATAAAAAAATATTGTATAATACAGATGAATGAAGGTGTATAATATGAATAATATAAAGATAGGCGATAAGCTGGAAATACACTGTTATAAACATAATGGAAAGTTACATCGACAGTGGGATGAAGCTGTTGTATTAGATATAAAAGATAATTATGTAGTTTTTGGCAATAATAAAACGACGGTAGTAGATGCGGATGGAAAAGTTTGGAAGACAAAAGAACCTGCTATTATGTTCTTTTTTAAAGATCGCTGGTTCAATATTATCGGACAGTTAAAAGAATATGGAATATACTTTTATTGTAATATCGCAACTCCCTTTATAATAGATGATAATGTTATCAAATATATTGATTATGATTTAGATTTAAGGGTTTTTCCTAATGGTAGCTTTAAAGTATTAGACAGAATGGAATATCGCTATCACAAAAAGCAAATGCATTATTCAAGTAGATTGGATTTTATATTAAAATATGAGCTTGGAAATTTAATTGATATGGTAAGGATAAAACAAGATCCTTTTAATAAAAAAACTATAGAATCATATCATCAGCAATATATAAAAATAACTGAAAAAGAAAAAAAATAAAAAAATTAAAAAAAAGACTTTACAAAAGTAAAAATAAGTGTTATGATACAGTGCATTGAAACGGAAAAAAGTTTCATGAATATGTATCTAAAAAATATATATTAAAAAATGGTAACATTTTAGTAAAAGTTGCATAGTATATAATGTAACTAATAATTAATTCTATTGTTTTCCACTTTATTTACTATTCTATTTTGCACTAGTAAAATAAAAAACGAAAAAATGTAAAAAAAGGGTTGACATTGTCGAATATATTTGTTATATTATTTATGCACTTGCAAAAGATGCAGAGAAAAGTTCTTTGAAAACTGAGCAAAATGTCAATTTTGAGTAGCTAGGTAATTAAACTTAAATTAATAATTAATGATTAATATTTTTTTTGAGAGTTTGATCCTGGCTCAGGATGAACGCTGGCGGCATGCCTAAGACATGCAAGTCGAACGAGGTGGCCTGTGGAAAATGGAGTGCTTGCACGAAGCTGGAAGCAGATTACCACCTAGTGGCAGACGGGTGAGTAACACGTGGGTGACCTACCTTATTGTTGGGGATAACAGTTGGAAACGATTGCTAATACCGAATGAAATATGAGAGTCAATTTTATATTGAAAGGAGCCTCTAAAGCTTCGCGATAAGATGGGCCTGCGGCGTATTAACTAGTTGGTGAGATAATAGCCCACCAAGGTGACGATGCGTAGCCGAACTGAGAGGTTGATCGGCCACACTGGGACTGAGACACGGCCCCGACTCCTACGGGAGACAGCAGTTAGGAATATTCGTCAATGGGGGAAACCCTGAACGAGCAATGCCGCGTGAGTGATGCAGGTCCTTTGGATTGTAAAACTCTGTTGTATGGAAAAAATGGTTAAGTTAGGAAATGAACTTAATGTGATGGTACCATACCAGAAAGCCCCGGCTAACTACGTGCCAGCAGCCGCGGTAATACGTA
>JAGHHB010000092.1 GCA_017887885.1 Bacilli bacterium
ATCGCCAAATCAAAAACTATAGAGAGACTAACTGATTAAGGATACTTCCTTTCTATAATTTTGATTTGGCTATTTCAATTATATCACACTTTTTTACTTTATCAGTCATAAAGTTGAACACAACTTTAACTAAAAAAATTTATTAATTAAAAGGTCAAGCACAACATCGAATAAAACTATAAAATTTTATTGATACTCTCTAAATTAAAAAAGAATTATCATTCATACAATTTTTTTGAAAGTCTCTAAAGTCATTTCTTTACAGAGACTTTTCAAATTATTTCAGCATTATTATCGAGCATCATTGCTTTTTTTAGTTTTAAATATTCATTATTATTAAATGCATCGCAAAAAATTAAATCGAATTTCACATTCAGGTATTTCAAAATTAGTTACTGTTGCATTTGACAAATCCAAGATTAATGGTTATAATAATGCAATCTTTTGTTAGGGGGAATTATAATGGAGTCAGAAATATTAGCACTTATTTATGACTATTCAGTTAAAGGAAAATTAGTGGATTTAAAATTTATAGATAAATTAATAGAGATTGTTGTATTAAGAAGGGATCTTAACAACTATGTTCAAAATGTTCAATTTATCAATGAATTAACAAAAAGCCCACAAGAAGTAACTTTGGGTAGTTATAACCCTTTCACGATGACAATATCAATTGATTATGAATCTATAAAAATTGCTATGGAATGTGAGCGGTTTTATTATAGTCTATTTACCACTTCGGAACAAGTTTGGTTTAGAAACTTATTTATAACTAAAGTGATATTACATGAGTTAGAACATGCATTTCAAAATAAACAAGTTGCTAATGAACTTGATGATTCGATTGAAACAAAACTAGTAAGAGCATGTAGTGTATTAGAATGGCTAAAGAAAAGAATGAAAATAGTTAATTTAATTGACGAAGACCCGTTGGCAGAATATGACAAATTGTATAATCAGTATTATCATGTAAATCCTTCGGAAAGATTAGCGGAAATTAATTCTCTTAAAACAATAGTTAACTCATTGGGACAAATAAAAAAACGTATTCCTGAATTATATAAAGCTGAATGTGTTTCTTTGCTTAACGAAATGTTAAGAGAATATTTGGAAGATAGGAATAAAGGTAGTAGCTGTCCTACTCAAGTTTATTTATTAGGAACTAAGCAAGATAAAATATGGTATGAACTCGATTTTTATAGTGAAGATTATTATCAATTATTGAAAAATGTTAGTGATCAATATAGTTTGGATAGAAGATTATCTTTAGGGCTACCAATTGATTATGACGAACATATTAAATTGTTGAAAAGAAAAAAGAATCTTCTTACAAGATTTTAATTATTAACCCTCAAAATTTTCTTATTATGTTTTCCTTGCAAAGGCTCATACAAAACTATCTGTTGTGCTGGTGTGAATAGTAAAGAGTAAAGCTACTCGAAAGACATAAAATACCTCTTTTTGATATAATATAGAAGATTTGCCAATCAACTATAAATCAAAAGGAGGTATTTATGTTAAAATTAAACACAAAAAGTAAAGATATAAGATAAATGCCAATTATCCCA
>JAGHHB010000093.1 GCA_017887885.1 Bacilli bacterium
TGTTATTTATACTATGATTTCAAATGAAATTTTAGTCAAGGCCAGCGCAGCTGTAAAATTTAGCCTTGATTAAAATTTTTTATTTGAAATATAATTTATTTCAAAATAAGAACTTATAAATACTTACTAAATTCAGATATTTCAAGATTTATTTTTCTATCAACTAAACTTTCTATTTCTTCTTTTGTCGAATCAGAATCTTCTATAGTATCATGCAAAAGAGCCGTAGCCATACACTGACTGTCAGCAGCAATTTCTGTTAGAATTAAGGCGACGTTCAAAGGATGAAGAATATAGTCATCACCAGTAATTCGCATCTGTCCGAAATGTTTTTTTTTCGGCATAATCATATGGCTTTCTTATTAAAGTGATATCTTCTTCGTTATTATTGTATTCTTTAAACTTATCGACAAGTTCATCGATAGTTATATTTATTTTCTTTATACTCAATTTTCTCACTCTCTCTTTATATTAACTAACAATTAATACCTTTAACCTGCAGTTCTTCGATTTCGTGTTTATCTTCTTTTTTGGTCTATTTAATCTCTTGCTCTTCCCATTATAACCACTATCCTTTACCATATTATTATCCCATATATCGAAAGAAAAAGCAGCATTTTTGATGCTACTTTTCATAATTATTTTATTTTCAGGTCTGAATAGTTACATTTTTTTTCAATTTCTGCTACAATTGATAAATCTGCATTTTTTCTTTTTACATCATAATTTTTTTGCTTTTCAGTATCTAATCTATAATCAATCATTAAATTAATACTATCTTTTATTAAATTAGCATCATATCTATCTTGAGGTCTAGAATTTTTCTTTGCATTATAAATACTTTCTAAACTTTGCATTTTATATGAGATACCATTATGCTGTCTAACTTGATTTGAAAATATCATTTCAGCATACTTAGGTGCTAAATGTTGTTCATTAACAAGCAATTCATTATCTTGATTATTATCTCTATGATAATATTCTTTGATTACTATTTCATTATCTGGTTTTCTTTCAAAAAGAAATAAACCAATACTCATAGGTGTTCCTTTATATTGAATTTTAAATTCATGTCCATTTTCTTCTTTATGATCCATATTACTAATAAATTTAAACTCATCACTTTGTTGTATTAATTCATATAAAGATTCTAATTGCTCTTCATTAAGAAATAAATCTAAATCACCATGATATCTTTCTAATGGGTGATCTGTTGCCAAATATCCCATTAATCCACCAGTATAATATGCATCAAAATTAGTACCAATTATTTGATTAAACTTATCAAATGCATCTATCACTAATTTATGATTTTCTGACAAAGGCATTTGTGGATATTCCATATTCATACTTTTCAACCAATTTAATCTTTTCATTAAATCATCAGTAGATGAAAATGTTTCTGGACTAATTGCAATTAATAAATCTACATTTGAAAAAACATCTTCTTGTTTCAAAACACCTCTAGAAACTAAATCACTTAAAGAAACTACTAAATAATCCATTACATCATTTATATGCATATTAATTAAACGATTAATGAGATTATCACAAGCCTGTTTATCATTAATATTTGATAAACTTGCAAATGCATATACAACTTTTCTAATTTGTTCTATTTGTTTTTCTGACATAAAATCAACACCTAATACAATTTTTTCTTTTATTTAAAACTATATAATTTCTTATCAGTCTAATACTTACACGAATTGTAGAATAAATAATACTATAAGAATATAAATCTTTTAATACATCTTCTCTTAATGAAAAAAATCTGACTTTACAATAAATCTTTGTCTAAATAATAATACTTTTGATGTTTTTAAATTCTTGTATGTAATTACTTTTCGTCTACAATAAACTTCAGAACAATTAAATAATTTACAAGCAAGATTTTTCGTAGTACACCCAGTTTCAGATTTATATAAACACTTTCTATAACAACCATCCTTTAAATTATTATTTTTTGCTCTTTGGACATAACATTTACGATTTTTAAAACCACATATATTATCATTATTATAAAAATCATCAATATGTTTACAAGTAAGATCATATATATACTCAATTCTTTTTTCTTTTTTTAATGTTTAAAGCATTAGTTATAATTATATCTTGAGGATCTTTAGAATTGATTTCAAATCTACAAAACATAAATAATATTGATTTATATAATGGTAAAAATATATATTTTTTTCATTTATAATCATAAATCCATCACATATCCCTCAAATTAATTATATCATATAATCTTTATTTTTTCCTAGTCAGTTGTAATAAATAGTTTTGAAAATGGTAACTATTCAGACTATAGCACGCAAAAATTAGAGTAGATCTTCAAATTTACTCTTTTCTTATGCAAATAATACTTGATTGTCAAAAATTCTTTGTATCGATTCGAAAGGATTAATATTTCTTTTAA
>JAGHHB010000015.1 GCA_017887885.1 Bacilli bacterium
GTGTGATGATGTGGTATGAAGATAAAGATGAGAATGGGATGTATGAAGTCTATATAGGAGGAGAAAATGGAATAATAGAAGCAAATACAAATGGAAGTGGGTTATTTTCATATCTAACAAATATAGAAAGTTTAGATTTAAGCGGCCTTGATACCTCAAATGCTACTAATATGAATGGTATGTTTTATGCATGTACAAGTTTAACAAGTTTAGATTTAAGCGGCCTTGATACCTCAAATGCTACTAATATGAATAATATGTTTTATGCATGTGCAAGTTTAACAAGTTTAGATTTAAGCAGTTTTGACACATCAAATGTCACAAATATGGCGTATATGTTCTATAACTGTTATAAACTAACAAGTTTAGACTTAAGTAGTTTTGATACTTCAAATGTTAAATATATATCTTATATGTTTAATAGATGTACAGGTTTAACTAGTCTAAATTTAAGCAGTTTTGACATTTCAAATGTTGAAGAAATGGATTCGATGTTTTACTACTGCAAAAATCTAACGAACTTAGATATACGAAATTTTGATTTTTCGAATGTAAATGTAGATGATACTTATTATAGTTTTATGTTTACAGATATTAATAGTAATATTACTATTCATGTCAAAGATAACACAGCTAAAGAATGGATTGTTAGTAATTTTAGTAATTTAAATAATAATAACATAGTTATTTTATAGATTTTAATAGGGTTCGTCGATACTATTTGATATACATATCAATGATTTTTTACTTTCAGATGCTAGAAATAGTTCTTTCAGATATTATCTGACTGTTATGTGAATGATATTGTCTTTTTTGTTATAAAAAATTTATAGCTACATATGATTAGATGGAGGCTATATGAGAAAGAAGATAAAAATAGGTGTACCAAGAGCATTTTTGTATTATCGATATTATGTGTTTTGGAAGAATTTTTTTGAAATGTTAGGTTGTCAGATTGTACTTAGTCCAGAGACCAATCAAGAGATAATTCAAAATGGTAAAAATTTGTCTATTGATGAATCTTGTCTTCCAGCTAAAATTTATTTGGGACATATTAATTATCTGCGGGAAAAGTGTGATTATATTTTGGTTCCAAGAATTTGTAATTACGGTAAAGAAAAAAGGGTTTGTATGAAGTTCATGGGAACTATCGATGTTGTCAGTAATCTTTTTTCGGATATAGAGATTTTAGATTATAATGTTGATTATTTGAAGGGAGATTATGAGTTCTTTTCTCTTTTTAAGGTTGCCTTTAAATTAAATAAAAATATTTTTAGAATAATTTGGTCTTATTATAGGAGTAGAAAGAAAGAAAAACGATATAATCAATCATTGATTAATAGACAAGTTAATATTTTAAAGTCTACGAGAACTAAAATTTTAATAGTTTCCCATCCTTATATAATTTATGATGCTTATTTAGGAGGAAATATTATAAATTATCTAAAAAAAATGAATATTGAAATTTTATATTCAGATAGAATGGAGAGAAGTGAAGCCATATGTTATGCTAAAGATTTTTCAAAAACTTTGTATTGGCTTTATTCGAAGGAGAGCATTGGTAGTGCTGTCTACTATAAAGATGCTGTTGATGGAATTATTTTTGTTTCTTCGTTTCCTTGTGGTCCAGACTCTTTGGTTAATGAATTAGCATTTAGAAAATTTAAAAATATACCAATTATTAATATTATTGTTGATGAATCAACAGCTCTAGCGGGACTTGAAACTAGATTGGAAAGTTTTATAGATATGATAGAAGCGAGGAAAGATAATGGATAGAGTAATTACATTTCCCCATTTGGGAAATTATTATATAGTTTTTAATTATTTTCTTTCTAATGTTACTAAAAAGAAAGTTATTTGTCCACCACCAACTACAAAGAGAACAATTGCGTTAGGAAGTAAATATTCTCCTGACTTTGTGTGTGTTCCTTTTAAATATAATTTAGGAAATTATATAGAGGCATTAGAAAAAGGTGCTAATGTTCTTATTCAAGGTGGTGGTGGTTGTAGATATGGATATTATGCTGAATTAGAGGAAGAGATATTAAGAAATTTGGGTTATGAATTTGAATTTTATAATTTAATTAAAGATAATCATCTTTCTTTAAAAAAGGGTTATAATTTTTGTAAGAAAATGAATAAGAAAACGAATATTTTTAAATGTTTATATTATTTAATAAATGCTTTATTTATGATAATCTTTATGGATAAGATAGAAAGATATATTAGAAAAAATATGGGGTTTGAAATTAAAAAGGGTAGTTTTGAGGAATTAGAAAAAGAATATCTATCCTCATTTAAATGCTCCAATGGTCTATTAAAAATTATTCATAATTATTTTAAATATAAGAAGAAATTTAAAAGTATAAAAATAAATAAACCTGATACTTGTCTTAAAGTTACTATAATTGGAGAACTTTATTCACTTATAGATGCTAATACTTCATATAATACAGAACGTAAGTTAATAAAAATGGGGATCGAAGTGACAAGGTTAACAGATTTAACGTATTTACTTATAACAAAAAGATTTCTAATTAGGAAGATGATCAAAAAGAATAAGAAATATATTAAATATAATTTAGGAGCTGATGCTTCCGTTAATATTGCTTTGGCTCGTAAAAGTGCAATTAGTGGATGTGATGGTATTATTCATTTAAAGAGTTTTGGGTGTACTCCTGAAATTTCAGCTATGAGTATTTTACCAAAAATTTCTGAAGATTATAATATACCAATAATGTATCTCAGTTTTGATGCAGAAGATAATGAAGTTGGTATCGATACGAGAATTGAAGCTTTTTATGATATGATAGTTAGGAGAAAAGACAATTAGTTTGTCTTTTTTTAGATTGGAAAGTGAAAAATATAATATAAAATACTTTTGGGTATTTTGTATATTAAAAAAATATGATATAATATTTACTAGATAAGAAGGTGTTATGATGAATGTGATGATTTTTCTTTTACTTTCCATAATTTGTATTGGTTTGATATTTATTATTCATAAATATTTTGGGAAAGAAGAACTTTATTTTTTAGCTATTATTTATGCAATAGTGGCTTTGATGATGTCTTTTAAGACAATTAAGATATTTGGTATTGATATTAATGCTAGTATTATTTTTGATTCGGGTATTATATTTATATTATATTATTTTATTAGAAAATATAAATATAATGAAAGTAAAAAATTGATGTTATCCATTTTGATTTGTATGTTGATTACTAGTATGTTTTTAATAACTACTTCAATAATGATACCTTCTTTATATGATGAGTTTAATTTTTCTTATCAAAATATGGTATTAGATAATCTTCCTACTATTATAATTTATCCTCTTTCACTTTTAATTACAATGAGTTTAAGTAGTTATTGTTTTAGACAGCTAAAAGAAGAAGAGGACTATAGACTTATAAAAACTATCTTGACGATAATTGGAATTACTTTTATTGAAGTTTTAATTTTTATTTATTTTAGTTATGCTTTTATGATTGGTTTTAAGAAAGCGTTAATTATATCTTTAAATAGTTATTTGGCAAAAGTAATTTTGATGATAATATTTACTATTTTCTTAAATATAATATTTAAAGTTAAGAAGGTGAAGGAATGAATTATATAATTCTTTTGTTAGAAAGTCTTTTAGTATGTTGTATGATGATTTTGTTTTATAAGCAAGGAAAGAAGAGAGGACTATATTTATGTGTTGCTATTATGGCTTCAATACTTTGTGTAACTTCCTTTAAATTAGTCGATATTTTGGGATTTCAAGTTAATTTGGGATTACCTCTTGTTAGTGGGATATTTATTAGTAGTAATATTATTGTTCAAAAGTATGGATTAGATGAAGTAAAAAAAATAATTATTACTTTTTTAATGAGTAGTATATTAGTGTTTTTGTTTATTAATTTGACTGGTGTTATAAGTAGGAGTGAATATAATTTGGTTAGTAATTTAGCTTATGATAATTTATTTGCTTATAATTTGTCTAATTTACGTATTTTTGTGGGAGGAATACTTTCTACTTCTTTAATGCTCTATTATAATAGTTATATCTATTATTATATTAGGAGGAGTAAAAACAGATTGCTATTTAGTAACATTGGTTCCATGTTAATAATTCAGTTTATTGAAAGTACGATTTTTATAATATTATCATATACTTTTATTTATAGTTCGACAGAACTATTTGGAATGATTGTTATTAGATATTTAATTAAAGTTATAGTGGGTTTAGTAGGACTTCTTCCTGTTTATGTGATAGTGAAGATGAAAGATAAGTAGGTGACATATAGTGAGAACAGTAAAAAAAGAATTAGTTAGTGATGATTTAAAGCCTTTTGTTTGTAATATTATTAAAGAATATCGCAATAAGTATAATTATTCTTTAGAGGATCTTTCAAGAGCAATAAATTATAAAAAAAATAGACAAACTTTACATAAGTATGAAACAGGATCTTTAAATATTCCTTATGAGATTCTTTTTGACATAGCTGAAGTTTTTAACATCGATTCTAGTGTATTTGAAAATATACCAATGACAAGATCAGAGAAAGAGTTATTTGAAAAAAAATTAATTAAAAGTTATGTTAATACAGTAAGTGGAAATCGTAATATGACCGCTAGAGGTGAAAAAATAATAAATACTTATAAAAATGCTTCTTATGAGCCACGTTCTAGACAAAGTGAATTATCAATAAAACTTTTAGATGATTCGATGGCACCGGTTTATATGAAGGGAGATAGGGTGTTTTTTAGTAAAAAGGATAATTATAGTAATGGTGATGATATAGTTTTGGCAGTCAAAGGAAATATCTTATCAGTTAGAAGATTATATAGGAGTCAAAAGGCTGTTATTTTACAGGCTATGAATCCTAAATATCAGACTATTGTTGTCAATATCTTTTCTGATGATATGATTTTTGGCAAAGTAGAAGTTATGTGCCGAGATGTAAGATAATATTAAAAGACTTCAATATAAATGAAGTCTTTGTTTAATTTTAGTTTAAAGATTCCTTTAATTTATTGCCTGCTTTAAATCCAGGAACGGTTCTAGCTGGTATTTCTACAGTATCTCCTGTTTGTGGATTTCTACCAGTTCTAGCAGCTCTTTCTTTAGCAGTAAATGTTCCGAAACCTACCAATGTTACTTTACCGCTTTCTTTTAAGCCTTTAGTAACTCCTTCCATCATAGCATCTAATGCTCTACCAGCATCAGCTTTAGTTAAATCGGCTTTTTCTGCGATAAATTCTACTAATTCAGCTTTTGTCATATTATTACCTCCATTATTAATTTTAAGCATATTTATTATATTATGCCTACTACATAAAGATATCATATAATCGTAATAAAATCAAGTATTTTAAAAAAATTACATATAAAAATAAAGATTTTGAAGTAAAGTGAAAAATAAAATTTTAGTTTGTGGGGTGATAATAGATAAATTGCTTTTAGATAATTAATTGTCATTTATTATAGATAATTTTTGTTTATTTGTTATTTCATTACTTTTTTCTAGATTTTGTGGCTGTTGAGCTTATTTTCATAATAGTCATATATATATTTAATGCTTCTTCTTCATTAGAGGCTTCGAGGATCCTTTCTGCCAGTTTTAAAATAGAACTTATATTTACTGAATCAATTTTCATTATAGTATTATAAAAGAGAAAATGATGTATATATCTAATTTGGAATTCTTTAGTGACTTTTTCCATTAGATCTATTGTTTTTTCAATTATATGATTGTAGTTACTTTCGTGTTTAAATGTCACACCATAATAATCAAGGATGGTATAGAATTTATAAAAATATGGGTTACTTAAGATATTTAATATTCTAATAATATAGTTCGTATTGCCATATATTTCTATGATTCTGATTATATATTGTAATTTGTCTCTTTCTTCTATAGAAGATAATTGTTCTAATATAGTATCTATAGTATCTTTGTGTTCAATTTTTTTGAGGATATCTAAAAATATCTTTTTGTCTATTTCGTCTAATTCAGCTTTTTCTAATATAGAAAGTAATAGTGATACCTCGTTATTCATAATAATCATTTCCTTTCAATTTAGCTATATATTAGCATATTTTATCATTTCTGTAAATACTTTTAGAATATTATAGTTGAGTTTTTGTCTGATTATATAATATATGGAATTTGGTATCATTTTATATAAATATGTTAATATTAATATTAGAATTTTTTTTGCTTTTTTGTATATGGTATGTTATAATAATCTCAAATTGGGAGGTATTATATGAAATATAAAACGAAACGAGATATTATCTTCATTATAAGTTATATTGCATTTATAATTTTTGCTCTTGTTAATTTTGAGAGTATACTTAAATTTATTAGTCATGTCATAAATATATTTTCTCCTTTTTTACTGGGAATTATTTTGGCTTTTGTATTAAACGTATTGGTTAATTTTATTGAAAAGAAAATATTTGGAAAAATTAAAAAAGGCAAGTTATGGAATAAAATAAAAAGACCTATTAGTATTACTATCAGTTTAGTTTTAGTAGGTCTTATCATTGTTCTTATAATGAATTTATTGATACCACAACTTAAGAATTCAGTATCTTTACTTACTGATAGTCTACCAGAATATAAAGAAGATATTATTGATATCTTAAATAGATTTGATGTTGATCAAGATAATATTAATAAAGTATCAGAATATTTAGATAATTTTAGTAAAATCATTACGGATTATATTAAGGATAATTCTAAAGATGTTATAACTGTTACTACGGAAGTGGCAACTTCAGTTATTTCTATTGTCAGTAAGGGTGTTATTACAGTTGTATTTGCGATATATATGCTTGCTCAAAAAGAAACTTTTAATCGGCAAATTAATAAGTTTATGGAAGCTTATTTAAAACCTCGTATTATATATAAAATTAAGAATATTGCTGTGATGGCTAATAAAACTTTTTCTAACTTTGTTACTGGTCAATGTTTAGAAGCTCTAATATTTGGACTTTTATGTTTTATTGGTATGTTGATATTTAGACTTCCTTATGCCGCTACTATATCTGTTTTAATTGGTTTTACTGCTTTGATACCAGTATTTGGAGCTTTTATTGGTACGATCTTGGGAGCTTTCTTAATTTGTATAGTAAGTCCATTTAAGGCCATAATGTTTGTTATTTTTATTGTTATTCTACAACAAATTGAGAATAATCTGATCTATCCTAAAGTCGTCGGTAAGTCAATAGGATTGCCAGGTATGTGGGTTTTACTTGCTGTGACGGTTGGTGCTAGTGTTGGAGGAATCTTGGGAATGTTTATTGCTACTCCTCTATGTTCGCTTTTTTATGCATTACTTACGCAACTTGTAAATGACAGAATTAAGAAAAATAGAATTATTAATAAAGTTAGTGCAAAGGAATAATTTGTGACATTTAAATATATTTTGCAATATGATTAACTACGTATGTATCATGTATTTTAAGTTTTCTTTTTAATTCGTTCATCCTTTTTAGTACCTTTTGTTGCTATATATTATCTGTCTATTTTTCAATATAGAAAAAGTAGACAGTTTTTTTATTCCTGTCTACTCTTAAAGTAGTGTCTTTGATTATAAAATAGTTTTCTATTTTAGAGTACTATAGCAATCATATTTGACGAGCCTTTGTTTATTATTTTAGTTAGGGTTTGACATAATTTAAATCTTACATTATCTGGCATCATTGACAGTTTGGCTTGAATTCCCTCTTGAACTATAACGTCTAAACTTCTTCCGAAAATTTCACTTTTCCAAATATCTGTCTTTTCGTCATTTTTAGTTAGATAGTTAATTAGTTCTTTACTTTGAAGTTCACTTCCGATAATTGGTTCAAAGGTGCTTTCGACGTCGACTTTTATCATGTGAATAGATGCTGCTTTAGCCTTTAATTTTATACCATATCTTGAACCTTGTTTTATTATTTCTGGTGGATCTAGTTTCATGTCGTCTAAAGTAGGTGATGCGATTCCATAACCTGTTTGTTTGACCATTTTAAGAGCTGATTTTATTTGATCATATTCTTTTTTAGCGACGTTAAATTCTTGAAATAATGATAGTAAATCAGCTTTTGACGAAACTGAAACGCCAATTATATCATTTAATATTTGACTATATAATCCTGATGGTGCTTCCAAGTTGATTGTTACTTCTCCTGTCGATGAATCTACTTCGGATATATAAGCTTTAGCAATGTATTCTGAATCAGTAAAATGATTGGTTATTTTGTCGATGTCTCGTAATTTATTTACTTCAGTAACGGCTGCTTTTATTTTAGTTATATATTCTTTTTTTAGATAGTGATCAGGATTTAGGATCGCTATCCATTCAGGCATATTTACTTTTATCTGTTCGATGGGAAATTCATACAGTGATTCTTTTAGAATATTATACATATCTCTTTCTTGCATTGCTTCAATACTTATTGGGATTACTGGTACTTTATATTGTTCTTTTAGTGATTCCGCTAATTTTTCAGTATCTGGTAACATAGGATGAGCTGAATTTAAAAGGACAATGTAAGGTTTACCAAGAGAAGAAAGTTCTTCAATGACTGTTTTTTCGGCTTCTAAATATTCACTTCGTGGGATATCTCCTATAGAACCATCAGTGGTTACAACAATTCCAATTGTCGAGTGATCTTTAATTACTTTTTCGGTACCAATTTCTGCTGCTTCGATAAAGGGTATTGGCTCTTGATACCACCGTGAACCCCTAAAGTGATGCCTAAAAAGCAAAAAAATTTAGGCTTTTTTAGCCCTAAAATTGTACATATTATACTAATATTTCTTGTTGTTTTATCCTATAATGTATCTCAACTTTTTTATCTTTATTTATATAAATTTTATCAATTATTCTATTTAACATTTCTTTTGTAGGATTATTAATATTTAAAAAATTTTCTATAACTTCTAAATGTTCCGCATAAGACATTGTATCATCTTTTATACTTGAAAGTTCTATTTTATATTTATCTATTTTAGTATTTAAAATAGCAATATTGTCATTAGTATCATCAAATAATCTTTTATAAGTATCAGCACTAATAATACCATTAAATTTATCATCATATAAGGAATCTTGTTTTCTTTTTAAATTACTTATTTCTTTTGTCGCTGATTCTATTTTATTATTTAATTCAACTTTTGGATCAATATAATTATTTCTTAATATTTTTTCAAATTCTTCTTTATCATTATTATATTGAGTAGACATCTCACTTATTCTATTATATATAGTGTTTTCTAATTTAGTATAATTAACATAATGAGAAAAGCAAATATTATATTTACTAAATTTACGATAATTATTACAATTCATAGTAATACGCTCTCTTTTTTTATCATAACTAATAGTCATTTTTGCACCACAATCTTTGCAATACACCAAATCACTCAATACATAGTTAGTAATTCTTCTTTCGCCAGTATAAGTATTTGATTTATCTCTGATACTTTGTGCTATTTCGTAAGTTTTAAGATCTATTATAGGTTCATGTGCATTTTCTACAACACACCATTCACTTTTAGGTACTTTTCTTCGCTTCTTTGTTTTATAGTTTATATTTTGGGTAATATGTTGAATTAAACAACCAGTATATACTTTATTTTTAAGTATATTATTTACTGATGAATGTTTCCATATTTCTGGATGATTACATTTATCAATTTTCTTTTCACTATTTTTAAGCATTATCGGAGTAGGATATTCTTCACGAGTTAATATTTCGGCAATATGGGAACTACCATAACCAGCAACATATAAATCAAATATTTGTTTTACAACTAATGAAGTTCTAGGATCTACTATTAAATGATATTTATTTTCAGGATCTCTTATATACCCATAAGGTGGAACACTTCCACAAAATTTACCATCTTTTTTCATTACTAATAAATGACTTCTAACTTTTTTAGATATATCTTTGGCATAAACATCATTCATACTTAATCTGAATGGCATCATATCAGAGCCACCGGTTTCATAATAAGTATCTATATCATCATTTACAGCAATATATCTAATGTTATTTTCTGGGAAATATCTTTCGACATATCTACCAGTATCAATATGATCTCTACCTAGTCTTGATAAATCTTTTGTAATGACACAATTTATTTTACCATCTTCTATATCTTGTATAAGTCTTCTAAAAGATGGTCTATTAAAATTACCACCAGAATAACCATCATCGACATATTCATCAATAGCGACTAAATTATTAGCTTTTAAGAATCCAGTAAGCAAACTTCTTTGATTACCTATACTTTCACTTTCAAGATCATCACCATCTTCACGAGAAAGTCTTATGTATAATCCTATTTTATAAGTATTATTGTCATTACCTTTATTAAAGTACATTTGAATCTCCTTTCTTTTCTGACAATATCTCCTTATTAGTCGCTTCAATTATACGATGATTTTTTCTAAATTGCAAATCCTTTTTATCATTTTTCTCTTTTTTTTGGTTCATATAATAATTAAAGATACAACTTTTTAAAACTTCTTTTAAATCCGTTCCATCAGATTTAAATATTTCTATCGTTTCATACATTTTGTATCCTCCAATTTTCTCTTAATTGTATGAATAAAACAAAAATATAAGAACAAATAAGTAAAATTAGACATTATTCTTATTTCCTTTCTCAAAAGTTAAATTTTGTTCTAACATGTATTTCTATAATAGAATTAGTATTATTACCATTATCAATATTAATATGATAAATATCTTTATTTGCTTTAACATTAATACATACTATATCTTTATTAGTAAATGATTTATTTAATTCAAAACTAGCATATATACGATTATTGTTTTTTTATATTTAAAAACACTAATTTTATCTTTTAATAAATCTTCAATAACATTTACAACCTTTTTTAATTTATTTACTTCTTCTTGTCTAAATCCTTCGTATTCTACTAAATTTTCGTGATCTTTAATTTTACTTTCATTATTTCAAAAACTACGATCATATTTTGTTTTAATTAAAATATGTGTAGCTTAAATCCATTAGTGGTGTTATAGTTCTTTTAGCCTCACCAGAAGAATAACAAGATAAATTTTTATAAATTACTGTATCTCTAAAGATAAGAAAACCTACATTTGGTGATATGATTGTTTTATAATGTAAATTTTTAACTTCATCTGGTGTAAGTAGATCTTTTACTATTAAAGAAATTGATTTATTTTGATATTCTAATTTTTTATTGTTATCTGTTTCATTTGATAATTTTTCATATTTTATATAATTTTAATATTCTTTAATTATAGGCTCTAAAATATTAATATGATTAGATAACTCTGGATGTCTAAAATCTATAGCAAATATTTTATATCCTTTATCTTTTAATATCTTTGAAGTCGTATGATAAATTTCTCCTTTAGGATCTGTTACAAAAATACTTCTTTGTTTTTTAGCATTAGCAATAAAACTTATCATGGGTATAACCGCAGTAACACTTTTACCACTACTATTAGATCCTAAATAAACATAATGTGGAAGATCCTTATTAAACTATACATGACTAATGTTTTTATCATAATAAATCTCCCAATTAAAAAAGAGAAATTTTTTTAGGTGCTGATACCATTTTTGGATTTCTCTTTGCTTTATCACATACATCTAAATTTTTAATTTTATAGTATTTTATCATGCTTCCATTGATTATACATTTTGCATTACCTCAATCTAGTGATATTATTTAATACTACAATAATATCAAATAGCCATATAATCATAAATTTAAAACAATTGTTTTCTATTCTAGTTAATTTTCCAGATTTTTTCAATAACTTTTTAAAAAAATTAAAAAAAGAAACATTTATGCAATGTTATTAATTTAAGGAAAATTACTTTTTTAAACTAGAATTGAATTCTTATTTTATCAGCTCTTATTAGATATGATTAAAGTCATATAACTAATTTTAAAAGAATAGATAAAAAAATAAAGCAATTATATTTAGAATTGTTTTAAATTGTTGGCAAATAGACAAATATGTGCATAATCTGTTAATAGTTTCTTGTTTTTTAATAAGTTGTGTTCAACTTTATGACTGATAAAGATGTTCAGGATAAGCAACATTTAAATCAATAAGCAAAGTAATATGAAGAATATCTTTAGTTTTAATATAATTATTATCTATTATTAATTTAGAATAAGATTGTGTTTTTATATTATTTAACATAAATCTTTTTTTCATTGTAAATATATAAACAAACCA
>JAGHHB010000016.1 GCA_017887885.1 Bacilli bacterium
CATTAAATAAGTAATATAGTTAGACCCCCCCCCTAGTTAACAAATTGTTAATTATCTTAATCATGTGGGGTCACTTCCTTTACTCTTTTTATATTTTTATTATACTAAATATTAACTTATATTGCAAGTAAAAATAGATAATTCAAACACCTATTTAGTAAAGAAACCTTTAATATTCTTAATATATATTTTTCTATTAATCATATCGAACTGATCAATAATTTCTTTGTTATAAGGAAGAAAATACTCCTTATTTTCATAAATTACAACCAATATTGCTACGTTATCATATCTTTCTATTTTACTAATAATTCCATGTTCTTGTTTTTGATATATAACTGTCAAGCCAAGCAACTGTTCATCTAAATAACAATTTGTAGGAAGCTTTATATCTTTTCTTTCAGCATGCACTATCTTTCCTTTATACTTAAGAACATCATTAATATTATTATAGCCTTCTAAAGTAATCATATCAAATTTTTTATGTTTTCGATAACTATTTATAATCTCTTTATTTTTTCTATCAACATATATAGTCATTCCTTTTTGAAAAACACTATCTTTATATGGAAAGTTAGACAAGATTCTAAGTTCTCCTTTAATACCATGAGTATTTACAATTTTGCCAATCTTAATAAGAGACATTATTTGTTATAAAGTTCATATAAGAGGATAGAAGTTGCAACGGCAACATTCAAGCTCTCTACTTGTTCATTCATTCTTATATATAAATACTCACTACATAAATCTTTAACTTCCATGCTTATCCCTTGTCCTTCATTTCCAATCACTAAAGCATAGTGAGAGTAAATTTTAGAAGATCTAACATCATTACCATCTGTCACTTTAGTTCCTATTATTTTATAATTATCTTTCTTTAGCTCTTTAATAAATGGTACAATTTCTCTAACAATAATATTAATGTGAAAAAGCATGCCTTGCGTGGAGCGGATAACTTTAGGATTGTATAAATCTACTGTTTTAGGACTTAACACAATCGTATCAATTCCAAAAGCACAAGCTGATCTAATAATGGTTCCCATATTTCCCGGATCTTGAATATCATCTAAAATTAGTAATTTCTCTCCAAACGGTTTCTCTTTAATTTTTTCAGTAACAGCCATTATTTTAGAATAACTTTCCATACTAGATAACTTTTTCAAAATCTCTTTAGTTACATAAGTAGTAGGACAATTCAAAGGAAAAAGTTCATCTTGTTCTAAAATTAATTCTTTAACTAAACCTTCTTTATATGCTTCTAATACAATATGTTTACCTTCAATCAAAAAAGTATTAGTCTTATCCCGATATTTTTTTTCTTTTAATTTATTAATTTCCTTAATATGTTCATTATTACTAGAAGTAATAAACATACATCACCTTCTTCTTTTTTATTATACAATAAAAAGAAAAAAAAAGAAAGATTTTCTCTTTCCTAATGTCGAGGTTTTAAAATTAAAGCCAAAACAAAGGCTGCAAATATTGCTAGTGAAATCCCCGCTGAAGTAAGCTCAAAAATTCCAAAAGCTAGTCCTAATGGTCCTAAAGTAGAAGCCGTATCCATTGCTCCATGAATTAACAAATGTCCAAAAGAAGTTATGGGAATTAATGCTCCTGCCCCCGCATACAGTACTATCTTATCATAGAGGCCAAAAATATCTAGAGCGGCTCCTATTACGACAAAAATACTGGTTACATGTCCTGGTGTCAATTTAGTATTATCAAGAATCAATTGGGCAATCATACAGACAAGGCCACAAAAAAGAAACGCATAAACATATGTCATTATTCTACTACCTCCAAACTTATTGCATTTGCCATACTTGGTATTGACTCTTTTTGAAAAGTAAAAGTGGGAGAAAATACTGCACCTGTTGGAACAATTAATACCCTTTTGAATGTTTTCTTTAACATTTCTTTATATATGTATCCAAAAACTACTAATGCCGAACACGAAGGTCCAGAACCACCCGCTAATACCGGTTGATGATCTAAATCATATATCATTGTTCCGCAGTCATTATAATTTTTTGATAAATCAATATTATAACTAGTCATCATATAATCTTGCAAAATATTTTTACCATAGATACCCAAATCACCTGTAAGAATCAAATCGTAATAACTCGCTTTTCTTTTAGTATCTTTCAAATGATTATATATAACATCTCCCGCCGCTGGGGCCATCACTGCACCCATATTATTGACATCTGTGACTCCTAAATCTTTAACTTTCCCAATTGTCGAAGATTCTATGCGAATTTTTCCTTTTTTATCAGTAAGAAGAATGGAAGCAGCTCCTGTTACCGTAAAAGTAGCTGTTTTAGGTTTGGGAGTTCCATATTCTGTCGGATTCCTAAATTGTTTTTCAGCGGCCATATTATGACTGGAAGTTGATAGCAAAACTTTTTTAGCAAATTTTCCTTCAATAAAAGTACTTCCCAGTAATATAGCCTCACCAATAGTAGCACATGCCTCAAATATTCCTAAAAAAGGAATATCAAAATCCCTTGCCATATAATCACTTGCTGCAATCTGATTTTGTAGATCCCCTGATATTAACAAATCGATATCACTTTCTTTTAATTTAGATTTTTTAAGCAAATTATCATTAGCTTCCTTTAGCAAATGTACTTCGGCTTTTTCCCAAGATTTTTCTCCAAAATATAAATCTTTTTCATATTTTTTATCAAAATATTTCGATAGTGGACCATCATTCTCATAATTTCCACATATCGTATAAGTACTATCTATATAGACATTATTATATTTCGTAGTCATTTTTAACCTCCCGTAACTATTAATCTAAGTATTCCAAAAATATATACTGATACCACACCATATAGAATCACTGTCCCCGCTAATTTAAAAATATTTGAACCTATTCCCAATACTAATCCTTCATTTTTATATTCCAAAGCTGCCGATGTCATCGAATGAGCAAATCCTGTAATTGGTATTATCAAAGCCGCTTTAACTTTGGTTACTAGTGTATCAAAAACACCACAAGCAGTTAAAATTGATGATATTAAAATCAAAGTTAATACAACTAATACTCCCGATTCTTTTCTCGGTAGTTCAAACCAAAGACTGTAACATCTTAAAAGTAGTTCTGAAAGAGATCCTAATGCTCCTCCAACCAAAAAGGCAATAATCGCATTTTTAACATAGTTTTCTTTGGGTGTATTTCTATCAACTATTTCTTTATATTTCTTCTTATCCATTTGAATCACCAATAATAGTATTTATTTTTATAAAAAAAATATACAAAAAAATGAATCTATTTTGATTCATTTACTAATATTACTTAAAATTAAAAATAACTTATAATAAAAATATATTTCTTTTTTCTTTTTATTTTCATATATTTTACTATGAAAAATAAGTTTATCAAATCGACAATTATATTAATTATGGGTGGATTTATTACTAAAATACTTGGCATGATTATTAAAATCGCCCTTACTAGAACGATCAAAACAGAAGGCATTAGCCTATATATGTTAGTTCTTCCCACTTTCAATCTTTTTATTACTTTATGTAGTCTCGGTTTACCTACCGCGATTACAAAACTTGTCTCTGAAAGAAAGAAAAAGAGCAAAAAAATTGTTTTACCACTCATTCCCATAGTTCTAATTTATAATCTTTTTCTCATTGGTATTTTATTTATAGTTGCTAAAATACTATCTGATAATCTTCTACATAACGCAAATACATATTATCCAATCATTGCTATTGGAGCAACACTTCCTTTTATTTGTATATCAAGTATTATCAAGGGATACTTCTTTGGTAAAGAAAAAGTTTTTCCTAACACTTTATCAAATATTATTGAACAACTAGTTAGACTTCTCTTAACAGTAACTATCGTAGCCAAAATGATGTCCTTTGGTCTAGTAGTAGCGGTCACTTTTGTTGTTCTCATAAATATTGTTAGTGAGTTATCATCAATTATTGTTCTCATTCTTTTTCTTCCTAAAGAAAAAATCTTTCGTGACGATTTTAAGAGAGATAATGCTACCATCAAAGACATTATGGGAATATCATTACCAACCACAGGATCACGATTAATCGGATCTATTACTTATTTTTTTGAACCTATAATACTAACAAATATCTTAAAATTCGTAGGTTATAGTACTGATTATATTGCCTTAGAATATGGAATCATAAATGGTTATGTCTATCCTCTATTATTATTACCATCCTTTTTTACTATGGCCATATCCTCTTCTATTTTGCCAGTTGTATCTAATAGCTACAGTAACAACAATCGTAGCTACACCAAACAGAAGATTAAACAAGCTCTTTTCTTTTCATTATTAATTGGTATACCTATTACCTTAATTTTTATTTTCATTCCAGAAATACCTTTAAAACTAGTATACAATACCACTTTAGGACTCAAATATATTCCAATTGTAGCACCATTTTTTATTCTTCACTATATCCAGGCACCACTTACCAGTAGTCTAAACGGCATGGGATATTCTAAAGAAGCTATGAAAGGGACCATATATGGTGGTATTATTCGGATCGTCAGTCTTATTATCTTTAGCTTGTTTAAAATTGGTTTATGGAGTTTAATATTATCAAGTATTTTAAATATTATGACCGTAACCATTCACCATGCCTATTTCATTAGGAAATACTTAAAATAAGTTTCTTGTTAAACTTATTAAGCACACCAATTATTATCTTTTCTTAATTTATCTATAATTTCTTCATGTTCGATACTATTCTTTGTTAAATATACTTTTCCCTGACAATCCGCTACAAAAAAATAATATTCATGACTTTCAGGATTTATAGTAGCTTCAATCGATTCAATACTGGGATTACATATTGGACCTATTGGAAGGCCAGTATTAGATGAACATCTAGTGTTATACATATTGGTACAATCATTTAATTCTTTACTAGTAAGACTATAAGACCAATCATCAATTTTCGAAGCATAATAAGTTGTCGCATCACTACCTAAAGTAGGATAAGAAGTGGAATTTAATCTATTATAAAAAACACCTGCTACTGCCTTGCGATCATCAGCTTTAGCTCCTTCTAATTCAACTATTGATGCTAAAGTAATTAATTGATGAATAGATAAATTATCACCTTCGAGAGCATTACGATACTTTGATAACTTTCTATCCGTCTCGTCTAACATCTTTTTAAAAACATCCTCGATAGATACCTCACGACTATTAAAACGATACGTATTAGGATACAAATATCCTTCTAAAGGATAATATATATTTTCATTTTTAATATCCTCCGTCAAAAACCAATATTCGTCAATTAAAGAATTAATATAACTAGTATCTTTTATTTTATTAATAACATCATCAAACGTATTATCTGTATTATTTGCTATTAATTTCGCCACAGTCCTAATGTTTATTCCTTCTTTAAAAGTTATAGTAATTTCATCAGGATTAATATTCGATCCCTTTTCTAATAAGGTTACAATTTTCTTAACCCCCATATTCTCTGAAAAATTATAAATACCCGCTTTTAAATTAGTCTTATTGGTTAACCTTAAGTATACTTTAAATATCGTAATATTTTTAATCAAATTATTTTCTTTTAAAGTATTTGCGATACTGTCAATGCTTCCTTCTTCGATTGTAATCTCTTTTAAAGTACTATCTTCCGATACTTTAGCCATATTAATATTATAGTAAAGACCTAAAAATAAGACAATAGCTGTAAAAAAGATTAAAAGAGCAATAGCGATATTTCTAAACTTCTTCATATTTCCTCCCTAAACTAACTTTTATTTTCCTTCTTCTTATTTTCTTCTTGAATAGATTTCAAAATGGTTTCAATTATTTTCCATTCTCTTTCAGTCTCAATAGGAAGCAGTTCAAGTGGTTCATCACTAGGATTAAACACGGAAGCAAATACTCTAATATTACCCTCTTCATCTTTACTATTATCAGTATAAACCATATAATTTTTCTTTGTCTCATTTGATTCAAATGTAAATAATACTTCAAATTCTATTTCTTTACCATCATTATCAATTACCTTAAAGATATTTTCTTTATTCATTTTGCTCATTCCTCTCTTTATTCAAATAGTCCTGTAAAATAATTTGCGCCGCAAGGCCATCGACTTTTTTCTTTCTTTTTTTTCTTGATAAATCAGCCTCAATCATTAGAGAATTAGATATCACTGAAGTTAGCCTCTCATCAAACAGTATAACTGGTATCCCAATTTCACTTTCTAACATTTTTTGATAATTAGTAGTAATTTGTGCTCGTTCTCCTATAGTATTATTCATATTTTTAGGAAAACCTAATATTACTTTTTCAACATTATTTTCTACAACTATTTTTTTTATCTCCAAAATAGTACTACTATAGTCATTATCTTTAAAATATATTGTCTTATATACTGAAGCAATTGTCTTTGTCGTATCAGAAAGAGCAAGTCCAATTGTTTTACTCCCTAAATCCAAACCTAAATATCTCATTTTAAATAACTCTTTAGTAGCTCTTCGAGAAGTAACGTTCGATCAATTTTAGCTATTCTATTTCTCGCTTCTTTATATGACGAAATATAACCCAAATCTCCAGACATGATATAGCCAACAAGTTGATTAATAGGATTATATCCTCTTTCCTCTAATACTTCATAAACAAATTTAAGTGTATCTTTAATCTCGATATCATTAATTTTAGATATATCAAGTGAAATTATAGTTTCTTCCTTCATTTTTCACCTCTACCTATATTAATAATTTTACCATGCTTTTTTTATTTTAACAAGAGCATTATCAAAATTATCCGTTTTATTAATGTATATTTAAAAAAACCAATAATCTATCTTCAGATTAATTTTCTTCTATCGTCTCCTTACTCTGGTTTTAGCTTTTCCTTTTGTAGGAGACTCATCTTTTAGCTCACACCTTAAAGGATGTAGTTCTTCTAATCCCATCGGCACCGAGACACCACTTTGAATTAAATTGTTATCATCTTGTCCTTCTTTTTCCATTGGCAAAACTATTTCTAAAGAATTAGCAAGTAAACTTTGCAGTTCAGTACTACTTTTTCCATTTAAATAAATAGCAACTCTTTTCAAAGATTCACGTAAAACTGCTGCTTTTATAAACTTATCATTTTCATCTTTTAAAGTTGTATATTCATGAAGACAAGGAAATCCATCACAAAGCTCATACCATATTATTCCAGGTTTACCATCCAAAACATACGATAATCGATGAATGCCACGAGGCAAAGGAAAACTCTCCCCTAATTTTATCTTAATAAGCTCAATATTAAGTGAAGAATTAAATTGTCCAGTTTTTATATTGCCATAAGTTTCTTTAAAACATCTCATCTCATCTTTTAATTGCGTGTAACTTTCAACATATAATGAATAACTAGCCATAGTTACCAAAACATTAAGAATAGGAACTAAGTCTATTACCAATGCCCTTTTCAAGCTTTTTATATTAAGTAGATTTTTAGCTATTTTAAATGTATTTCTTGTTATTTTTTTACCTTCTTTAATACTTTTAATAATAATACTAAATAGCATTGTAATATTTAATCCAACACTAAAAGCAATAGATAGCCCCCATAATTTAATAAATAACATTTTTATTCCTCCATCTCTATACAAATAATTCATGTATCTGGTAATGTATTATATCATAATTTGGTTATTGGAGCAAATGATTTAAATATTATCTAGTAAAGTTAGTCTAAATAAGTTATAATTGATATGGTGACACAACATGAATGAAGAAAATTTAATTAGATACTACAATAAATTTAATGAAGATAAAAGATTAACCCGAAGGCATGGCATCGTCGAATACGAAACAACAATGAAATATATTTATAACTATTTGCCCCAAACCAAAAATACTAAAATAATAGATATCGGAGCTGGTACTGGTAAATACTCTATTGCTCTAGCAGAAAAAGGCTACGATGTCACAGCAGTCGAACTTATAAAACATAATTTGATGACTTTAAAAAGAAAAAATAGCCAAATTAAAGCTATAAAAGGTAATGCTATTGACCTTAAAATATTTAAAGACAATACTTTTGATATAGTACTTTTATTTGGACCAATGTATCACTTAATTACCGAAGAAGAAAAAATAAAGGCTCTCAATGAAGCCAAAAGAATTGTTACAAAAGAAGGATTTATTTTTGTTAGTTACTATATGAATGAATATGCAATCATAACCGAAGGCTTTAAAAATAATAAAATTACCGAAGCTATAAAAAACCAGTTAGTTGATAAAAATTTTCACGTAACTCCCCAAAATACAGACCTATATAGTATGGTAAGAATAGACGACATTAATAAATACAATAAGCTTTTAAACTTAAAAAGAATTAAAATTATTGCTCAAGACGGACCATCAGATTATATACGCCCCATTTTAAATAAAATGGATGATGAAACTTTTAAATTATATATTAAATATCATCAGACAACTTGCGAGCGATTGGAATTAATTGGTGCTTCATCGCATGTTTTAGACATCTTACAAAAATAAACTTCACTTCTCTTGTTTTAATTTTTCCATAATTTCAAATGCTACAACTACACCATCATTAGAGGCTGTAACTAATTGATATATATCTTTTTTTATTACATCCCCTATAGCATAAACATTTTCTATACTCGTTTCATAGCGATCATTAACAATAATATAACCCGCATCTTTGTTTACATCAAATAACTCGCTATTAGGAATATGCCCAATCGCTAAAAAGACCCCATCAGTTTTTATTTCCTGATCATCATCTAAAGTAACCGATACAAGTTTTCCCCCTAAAGTATTATACTTGATAATATTTGCATTATAAATAATATTAATATTATCTTTTTCTTTTACTTTTCTTTCTAAATACTCTTCTCCTCTAAAATAATTTTTCCTATGAATCAAGATAACTTCTTCACAAATATTAGATAAATACAAACATTCACTTAAAGCCGAAGAACCACCACCTACTACAAGGACTCTTTTTCCTTTGTAAAAATTACCATCACAAAGAGCACAAGTACTTAATCCCTTACCAAATAAATCGCTTTCTCCCTCTAGACCAAGCATTTTATGCCTTCTTCCAGTAGCAATTATTAAATATTCAAAGGCTATTTCATCATCAATTACTTTATTTTCTAAATCAATTTTTTTTATCTTTTTTAAATAATAACTTACATGAAGATTATTTACTTGATTATAAATATTCATTGCTAAATCAGGTCCAGAAATACTACTATAACCCGGATAATTTTCGACGTTAGGAATAATATTTAACATTCCACCTGGAGCAGAGTTTTCAATAATTAAAGGCTCTATTCCACCTCTTTTCAAATAGATAGCACTACTCATCCCCGCTATTCCACTACCAATTATAACAACTTTATACTTTTTCACTTTTACGCCTCCTCAAAAGATACAATAAACCACCCATTCCTAGAAAAACTAGAACCAAAGAAACAATTTGACTAACCCTAAAAGATCCCAAATACAAACTATCCGTTCGCATTCCCTCAATAAAAAATCTAACGATTCCATACCAAATAAAATAAACAAACATAAGTAATCCTTTATGCTTAAAACCATCTTTTTTTCTAATTATTAATAAAATAACAAACCCTATCAAACACAAGATTGACTCGAAAAAAAATGTTGGAATATAATACACACCATTAATTTTCATTCCTTCAATAACAAAACTTGGTAATGGAAGTTTTTCTAAATATTCCAAAGTCGTCATAGCTCCATGCGCTTCTTTATTGATAAAGTTTCCCCAGCGGCCAATCGCTTGTCCTAATAATAAGTATGGAATCAAAGTATCGATTACTAGTAAAACACTTTTATTATGCTTTTTACAATAATAAATAATAAAAAGAAACGAAAAAATTACCGTACCATAAATAGCAAGACCGCCTTCCCAAATTTTAAAAATTGAAAGAATATCATCTCTAAAAACATCAAAATTAAAAATAACATAATAAAATCTTGCTCCAATAATTCCTACTGGTATTAAGTAAAAAATAAGGTTATTTAAAAATTCACGCCCAACACCGTTTTTAGATGCCTGTTTAGAAGAAAAGTATACTCCTATAATGATTGATATGACTATCAAAACAGAATACCAATAAATAGTAATGGGCCCAATATTCAAAAATACTTTTTCCACCTTTTCATCACCATATTAATAATACCACACAATTATTAAAAATAAAATAGAAATAAGGAAAAAGAAAAACAGGTTTATCCTGTTATATAAATATCTCTGATCATATTGATTGGTATATATTCATTATCCATAGTTATTAAATTAGTTTTAGTCTTTCCGACAATTCTTTTATTAAACGTTCCATTATCCATAACAATTGTTACATCTATTTTATATATATAGTTAGGAGAATTAAAAATATTATAAATTTTTTGCTCTACTGTATAATTTTTTTCACTATTAGTCTCTACTTTAACTCGATCTTTACTTCTTGTATCACTATACATTGTTGAAAAAACTTTCTCATTATTAACAATATCCTTATCAATATTATTATGATACATCTTTGGTAATTCTTTCACTTTCTTCCACCTCACTATATTATATGAAAATAAATTTCTATATATTTATTATTTTTTGGTTTTGTGGTATGATAATATTATGGAAGAGTGATGACATGATTAAAGAATCAAAATTCAAAGTCGAAAAAACAATATTAGTACCTATAATATTATTTGCTATTATTAGTATCATAACAATCTATGCGACAAGAAATCTCCTACCAAGTGAATATCAAAATCTTTATCTGAAACAAATCCTTTGGTATACACTAGGTTTTGGCATCGCCTATTTACTAATGACATTTGGTAATAAATTTCTCTATAATAATGCTTATCTATTTTATGTTATTGGTATAGTACTTCTCGTTCTTGTCTTATTTTTTGGAAAAGAAATCAATAACGCCAAATGTTGGTTTGTTATTCCTTATATTGGTAGTTTACAACCATCAGAATTTATGAAAATATTTTTAATAATTACTCTATCGCGTATGATAAATGACTTTAACGAAAAAAAAAGCAATCATGATATTACTGATGAATTTAAATTTCTCATGAAAGTTTTAGTTATTGTCGGTATTCCTTCAGTTTTGACCTTTATAGAACCAGACACTGGAGCCGTCTTAATTTACTTTATTATAACAATTGTCATGCTCTTTGTAGGAGGATTCAAATCCCGATGGTTTATTATTACCCTATCAATAATTTTATTATTTGGCGGTACCTTTATCGCTATATACTTTTTAAATCAAGATTTATTTATCAAAATATTCGGTACAAGTTTTTTTTACCGAATGGATAGAATATTAAACTGGTCTTCCGCTAGTGGGCTTCAGTTAACTAACGGTCTTACAGCCATTGGATCGGCAGGTATAACCGGACATGGTTTTAATAATACCCCTCTTTATTTTCCCGAAATGCAAACTGATTTTATCTTCGCCGTTTTTGCTTCAAATTTTGGTTTTTTTGGCTCAATGTTACTCATTTTATTAATTATCTTCTTTGATATCAATGTTATTAATTTAGCATCAAAATCATCAAATTTATACGACAAATTAACAGTAGGAGGTATTATTGCTGTACTCTTGTTTCAACAAGTTCAAAATATTGGTATGACCATCGGTCTACTACCAATAATGGGCATAACCTTACCATTTATATCCTATGGAGGATCATCACTTTTATCATACATGATCTTAATTGGTATGCTTTTCAATATTTCCAATGAAAACTTAAGATTTAAAAATTAATACTAAGTCTCTACTTAGTATTTTTTATCTTAAAACATCTAAAAAAGTTTGTAACATACTTATATTAGTTAATGCCTTATTTAACCTATCGCTAGGATTTAATTTATATTTATCTTTCATATCCGAAACAAAATATCTAAATAAATCAGGATTACGATTAAGACGCTTATACCAAATAGGATTTTCTCTAATAAAGTTTTTTAGGCGTGGATCAGAACTAATCTTAAGTTGAACATCGACAGTCATTAATCATCAAACTTTCGATATATCGGTCTTGGCGTATAGGAGCTATCTTCTGGCTTATCTTTTACTAACATATCTCCAAATAGGCCAATTGCTTTCTGAATAGAAGAAATTCCATCTTGAAGTTTATCAGTATCAATATTTTTAGCCATATTTAAAATATTAGAAAAATTAAAAGACTGATTGCTACTTTCTTTTTTTGTTTCTTTGGTAGTAGTAGTTAAATATTTATTCCACACCTCTGAATCTTCGCCATATAAATCATAAATTTCGTAAAATTTTTGCCAAGTCATCTCATTATTTCGAACAAAAGTAATTAATATTGGATTCTTTTTTACAAAACCCTTAAAGCTGTCCACACTTGCCATAACATCACCTACTAAATTATATGTTATCATTTAAAAATAGTGATAAATAAAATATTAAAATCACTATTTCTATTACTCATCACTAATTTTGGCGAGAAATTCCTCTTCATTCCAAATTGGAATATTTAATTCTTTGGCTTTCTCATATTTGCTTCCAGGATCACTACCCACAATGACACATGAAGTTTTTGCACTTACTGACGAGGAGACCTTGCCGCCCAAACTTTCAATTAAAGCACTAGCTTTTTCTCGTGTCACACTCGTTAAGGTTCCTGTTAAAACAAATGTTTTACCTTCAAATTCCTTATTATTGACTATTTTTAAATCGTTAATATAATCCATATTAACACCTATTTCTTTTAAACCATTAATAATTCGAATATTTTCTTCCTCTTTAAAATAAGCTATGACACTTTGGGCAATAATATTCCCAACATCGGGAAGATCAATTAATTCTTCATATGTTGCTTTTCTTAAACTATCAATATTTTTAAAATGACTAGCCAATATTTTGGCCATTTTAGCTCCGACATTTCTGATTCCCAGACCAAACAATAACTTTTCTAAAGAATTTTTTTTACTTTTTTCAATAGCTAATTGTAAATTATTAATTTTTTTAGATCCATAACCCTCCAAATTAGCAAGTTCATCTTGATAGTTTTCAATATTGTATATATCTAAAATACTAGTAATAAAGCCCTCGTTGTATAAATCTTCGATTACCGCTTCCCCCATACCATCAATATTCATCGCTTCGCGACTCGCAAAATGGATAATATTTTCTATCTTTCGCGCAGGACACTGTTTATTAGGACAATAATAATCTGCTTCAAGTGGATTTCTAACTATTTTAGTATGACAGATAGGGCAATTACTGATCATCTCAAATCTTCTCTCCTGACCAGTCCGTCTTTCTTTCAATACCCTGACAACTTCCGGGATAACATCGCCGGCTTTTCTAATAGAAATTGTATCGCCAATTCTAATATCTTTAGCAAGGCAATAATCTTCATTATGTAACGTTGCTTTTGATACTAATGATCCGGATACGTGAACAGGAGAAAAAATAGCATTAGGTGTTATTTTACCTGTCCTTCCCACCGTAAACTTTATCTCTTTAAGATTGGTAAGTACTTCTTTCGCTGGAAATTTATATGCAATTCCCCATTTTGGAACTCTGACTGTATAGCCTATTTGTTCTTCCATATCAATATCATCAACTTTAAGTACAACACCATCTATTTCGTAAGGGAGACTCTCTCTAAAAGACGATAATCTATCTATTGCTTCCATTATTTCGTTTACATTACGAGCAACCACATTCCATTTATAGTTAGTAACAAAACCTAATTTACGCAAAAATTCCAAAACTTCTGATTGTTTCTTTATACCATAATCTTTTGCATTTGGTATCGAATAAGCCATAAAGTCAAGACCCCTTCGAGCAGTAATTTTACTATCTAATTGCCTAATTGATCCAGCAGCAGCATTTCTTGGATTTGCAAACAAGTTCTCATTCTTTTCTTTTCTTTCTTGATTAACTTTTATAAAAGATGATTTACTCATATAAATTTCGCCTCTTACTTCAATACTAATATTTTCTGTAAGTTTAAGAGGAACAGACTTTATAGTTTTTGCATTCATAGTTATGTTTTCGCCTTCAATTCCATTACCACGTGTTGCAGCCCTAACTAAAAGGCCATTTTCATAAATTAGCGATCCTGATAACCCATCCATTTTAGGTTCGACAACATATGTTGGATTATCTATTACTTTTTTAATTCTATCATCAAAAGCAACTATTTCTTCCTCACTAAAAACATCATCAAAAGAAAGCATTGGCTTCTGATGTCTAACCTTTTCAAATTTGCTTACGGCTTCACCTCCAACACGCATTGTTGGAGAATCATCTCTTTTTAAAGCTGGGTAATCTTTTTCCAGTCTAACTAATTCTGCATAATAGTCATCATATTCTTGATCAGTAATAGTAGGACTATCTAAAACATAGTATTCATAATTAGCTTTATTTAAAATACTCGTTAGCTGTTCAATTCTTTTCTTTATATTTGCCTCCATATTATTATCACCATATAAAGTATATCATAAAAAGAAAAAGAAGGTCAATAAATAAATTAATCCCCATTCTAAAATCAAAAAAGAGAATATTTCTATTCTCCTTCTGTAATACTGATAGTTTTTTTAGTTTCTATTTCTTTATTTTTAGGAGCAGTAATTACTAAAATACCATTTTTAAAATTAGCATTAATTTCTTCCTCATTAACATCTCCTAAATAGAAAGTCCTTGTAACCTTGCTATAACTTTTTCTTTCTCTATGTAAATATTTTTTGTTTTCCTCTTCTTCGTCTTTTTTTTCAAAAGTTACAGAAAGTTCCCCTTTATCAATCGAGATATTGACATTGTCCTTGCTATAGCCAGGTGCTTCAATTTCAACAAATACCTTTCCATCTTTTTCGAAAACATCACTCTTTACATTGTTTTCCCCTTTAAAGAAACTATCATCAAAAAATAATCTACTTGGCAACATACAAATCACTTTCCTTTCTTAATCTATTTATTTGCCATTATATCACACATTAGATTACTCATTTCAGTTGGATTATCAATAGGAAGACCTTCGATCAATCGCGCTTCATAATAAATAATCTTTGTGTATTTCTTTAGTTCATCTTTATCATTACTATATAAATCAACCAATTTATCATAAATCTTATGATTCTTATTTATTTCAAGAACTGTTTTAGCGGTAATCTTTTCATCAGTAGGCATTGCATTAATAACCTTTTCCATTTCAACCGACACATCACCTTCACTTGTAAGACAAACCGGATGATCTTTTAGTTTATTCGTAAATTTAACATTTACAACAGCATTATCTAATACTTCTTTCATAAACGTTAACAATTCTTTATTGTCAGTATTAACCTTTTCTATTTCTTTTTTCTCTTCCTCACTCGATAAATCAATTTTTTCCGATGACACATTGACAAATTTCTTACCATCATACTCTCCTAATGTTTTAAGAGTAAATTCATCGACATACTCTGTCAAATATAGTATTTCAAATTTATCTTTAACCGCTGCAACTTGAGGTAATAAATCTATCTTATCCAAAGTTTCGCCACAAGCATAATAAATTTCTCCTTGCCCCTCTTTCATACGTGATTTATATTCTTCTAAAGTAGTAAGTTTTTTATTTTCAGAAGAGGCAAACATAACTAAATCAATAAGTTGATCTTTATGCATACCATAATCATTATAGATTCCAAATTTCAATTGCATCCCAAAAGCTTTATAAAATTCCTCATATTTTTCACGATCATCCTTCAAAAGAGCTAACAATTCTTTTTTAATTTTTGACTCTATACTTTTAGCAATCGCTTTTAAATTCTTATCATCTTGTAGGGTTTCACGTGAAATATTTAGTGGTAAATCTTCCGTATCTATAACTCCTCTTACAAAACTAAAATAATCTGGAAGTAAATCACTACACTTATCCATAATAAGTACACCATTAGTATATAACTTTAAACCCTTTTCATACTCTTTAGTATAAAAATTATAAGGAGCATGACTAGGAATATATAATAAAGCTGTATAATTAATACTTCCTTCCATATTAAAGTGTAAAACCTTCAAAGGTTCACTATAGTCAAAAAACTGATCATTATAAAAATTATTATATTCATCATTTTTTATTTCTTTCTTATCTTTTTTCCATAATGGTATCATACTATTTATCGTTGTAAGTTCTTTATATGTCTCATACTCGTCACTGTCTTCTTTCTTCCTACTATTTTCTACTTCCATAATAATTGGATATCTGATATAATCAGAATATTTTTTAATAATACTTCTTAATTTATATTCTGTAAGAAAATCACTATAATTGTCATCATCAGTATCCTCTTTTAAATATAAAGTAATTGAAGTCCCAGTCTCTTTTCTATCAGAATTTGTTATTGTATAACCATCTATTCCTTCACTTTCCCAAACAAAAGCTTTATCTTCTTTATATGATTTAGTTTCTACCCTAACCTTACGACTAACCATAAAAGCAGAATAAAAGCCCACACCAAATTGACCAATAACATTTACATCATTTTGATCTTTGTTTTCTTCCTTAAAATGAAGTGATCCCGATTCAGCAATGATTCCTAAATTATTTTCTAACTCTTCTTCAGTCATACCGCAACCATTATCAGAGATAGTTATCTCCCTTTTATCTTTATCAAAATCAATTCTAATCTTTAGATCTTCCTTATTTACTTTTACCGTCTTGTCAGTAAGAGATATATAATATAACTTATCAATAGCATCACTAGCATTAGATATAAGTTCTCTAAGAAATATCTCTCTATTTGTATAAATAGAGTTGATCATTAAGTCTAGTACCCTTTTACTTTCTGTTTTAAATTGTCTTTTTTTCATCAAATCATCTCCTCTAATCTCATTACAAGTATAATTATAACACTTTTTTAGCAATTGTCAATATAGATTGCTAATTTTTTTAAATTTTTTGCTAAAGAAATTGATCATAAGTTTATAAAGAGCAAAAAAGAAACTTGTAATTATAAGTTTCTAATCATGGGAAGTTCCATTTACAAAAATGATTATATACTCTCTATTGTAGTTTTAAAGCTTTATTTTTATTATTTTGACGAGTATTAACTTCAGGTAAAAGATCATTATATATCCGCGCTGCATCTTCTTCTGAAGTAGCATCAAGAATATTTAGTGCAAGCATAACGATGCATTTTAGTTCTAAATTCATTACGGCATCATGCGTTAAAAAGCCAAACTAAAATATGCCTGAAAGTCTTTAGTACTAGCCATTAAATTTGCTCCAGTCCAAGCATAATCACATTCAGCTGCTATTACTTCTCTTTTGATTAAAAATAGAACTAAAAATTCTACTTTTTAGCTTACTACAGTGTTAGCTATTATTTGAACTCCATTTAAAATGTAGTCGGTCCCTATAGTCTATTTGCAATCCAAAAGTCGAAATATATCTGGTGATTGAAATTCCTCTTCCGCATTAGCCATTATCTTTAAGCCTTCAATTATATGACTATGATTAATTTTTAAAAGGTGTCCCATTTTACTCTGTGAGCTAACATAACTAGTTAAATCATCAAAAATAAGCAAAGCAGAAATATAGACAACATCTTTTAATATAGACAGTAACATAATAATGTTACCAGCTTCACCGTGTTGTTCTATAAAACGAATAACAAGCCTAAATTCTTCAGTAGTTTCAGACATAGAACATAATTCGCTTATTATACTTTATGGACACTGCCCCCGAGTTTTTCTAAAAATTTTTCCAATTCATAGGGGGTCTAGTCTAATAAAAAAATTTTAATTTAGTCAATAATAGTAACTCATCTAAATCAAATTTAGATGAGGATTGATTAAACATAATAATCACTTCGTTCTTAACTATATCATAATAGATGTTTAAAAATTTTTAAAGTACATTTGTTATAATTTTTATAAATACCGTTCATTCGTATATAACTTAATTATACCACAAAGTAGTAGTTTTTTTATTTTATTTTTGCTTGCTTACTTAAAGCTTCTCGTGCAGCTTCTTGTTCAGAAGCTTTCTTACTACCCGCACTTCCTTTTCCCATTATGATCCCGTCAACTTTAACGATCGAAGTAAAGGTTTTATTATGAGAAGGACCTTTTTCCTCAACAACTTCATACACAACTGATTTCTTAACCGTTTGCACCAATTCCTGTAAAGTTGATTTATAATCATGTAAAAACTCTATATTTTTTTCAATATATTTTACTATAATATTTAAGACAAATTCTTTCGTAAATTCAAAACCTTGATCTAGATATAAAGCCGCTACAAAAGCTTCAAATACGTCTGCTAAAATTGTTTGATTAATTGACTCGCCACTTCCAATTTTAATTTCCTCGTCAAGTTTTAACTCTTTAGCATAACAAGCACAAGCTTCTTCACAAACATATGAAGATCGCATTCTCGTCATAAGTCCTTCTTCTAATTTTCTTTCTTTATACAAATAATCACTAATAATTATTTCTAATACTGCATCACCTAAAAATTCTAATCGTTCATAATTAGGATAACTAGGATTTTCATTTGTGTATGAAGAGTGAGTAACCGCATTACAATACAAATTTATATTTGTAGGATTAATATCCAAACGCTTAAATATCTTCATCTTTACCACCTACCTTACTAGCCTCCAAATAATTTATTTTACTTCCCATATTCATAAACTTTTCCTCATATTCTGTCTTAATAATATCTTTCTTTTTTTTATGAAGATCATCAGTTACATAATCAATATGATAATGATGTGCTTTTAAAGATTCAAGTGAAAAAGTAAACAAATTAGTATTGTCCGTTTTCATAATAATATGACAGTCATCTTTAAATATTTTGTCGTATCTATTTAAGAAAACGCTGCTTGTTAATCTTCTTTTAGCATGTCTATCTTTAGGCCATGGATCAGAAAAATTTAAATATATTAAATCAATCTCACGATCAAAAACTTCCTCAATAAGCCTAGCATCCATTCTAATTAAGTATAAATTATTGATATCTAATAGATTACTTTTTTCAATAGCTCTTAAGATTATAGAATCATATTTTTCTAATCCTATATAATTGATATTAGGATTTTTTAGAGCATTTGCAATAATAAAATTACCTTTTCCCATTCCTATTTCTAAATAAATAGGATTATCATTACCAAATACTTCATTCCATTTTCCTTTTAATATATAGGGATTAGCTATAAAATACTTTCCCTCTTTAATCTTTTCAGCAGCACCTTTAATATTTTTTAATCTCATATAACCCTCACCTATAGTATTATAGCATTATTTTTAATATTTGCATATAATAAAGTAAAGGGAAGGGACAAAATATGATAGATAATAGAGATATGATGCAGACAGGATACTTTCAAGGTATGCCTGGAAATATGATTTATGGTAATTTTGGATATCAAGGACCACCAGGAAGTCTAATGCCTATGACTCCGCAGAATATGATGATGGATAACAATCCTCTAATTGACTTCAATGCCAGAATAAGCAATTTAGAAAACAGAGTAAAAACTTTAGAACAAAAATTAAACAGTACCAATACAACTAATCCATATCAAGATGATAACTCGATGTATATGTTATAAAATAGTAAGCAATCATCTTAATAATCAGCAAATAAATCTTCTATTGTTTATTTGCTTTTTTTAGAAACACAAGTATTTAATCTTCTCAATAATTTCATATTTTCTCTATCACGAGCTAGACTTTTATCTGGTAATAATTTTGCAATTTCTTTTTTTAAAGAGACTACTATTCTTAACCATTTTTCTTCACATAAAAATAATTCATACATAATACATAGTTGATTAGCCTTCCTTGCTAGCAATTTCTTTCGTAGTTTTGCTATTTCACGGGCTATTATACAATCTTCAATATCATGAATCGATAAATCAGAAACTGTTCCCGTATAATATTGTATTCTCCTTACAAAATATAAAGCTATAAACAAAGTTTTAGAATCTATAGTTGCATTAGAATATTTAGTTAATATTCTTTGATAAATACCTTCTATTTCACTTTTTTCTTCTTCACTCAAAAAAACGTCTCTAATTTTTTTCTCAAAACGATTATATTCATCTTCATTTTGAGCAATAACAAATATCTTTCTTAATAAATTTAAAATCTGCTCCTCATCTTCTAAACTATCATTATCATTTAGTCTATTCCTAACCGTATGAAAATCATATGATAAAAACTGGGAAAGACTATTAGAAAAAGTTAAATTACTTTCTTCCATCGACATAGCAAAATATCTATACCAATTAATATAAGAGTCATTTTCTTTCCTGGAATCACCTGTTGGATCAAAGACATAAACACCTTCTATTAAGTATTTCGGATCTTTTATATAAACAATACTTCGAACGTGACTATTTTGTGAATTAATAAACTGGTGAGCATCATGTCCTAAAGCCTTTAACATAGCATTAAATATATTTACATAACCCGCACAAACAATCTCTTGTTCAAAAAGGACCATATCTAAAGATCTAGAAGAGGATCCATCTTGTGAATCACTTCGCATATATCTTCTTGATTTCACTATGTCATATACATAAATAATCTGTTCTAATGGTGATAGATTATAGCTTTTAATTTCCTTTACTTTTGAACAAATAAAAGAAGCAACCCTAAAAAGTTTTGAAGGACAAATGGCTCTCGTATTATCTTGGTAATCTATTTTAATACCCAAACAATCCAACTTTTCTAAACAATAATTAGAAAGTATTGATTGATAATCATGTAATGACATTTTTCTATTTCGAATAATAGTTGGTACTCCGTATTTCTCTATCACCTTAACAGCACAATCAAAACTATCATAATTACAATTAATTATCATAGCAGAAAAATTATTATTTATAGCCCTATAGAGGCGTTGATAAAAAGATACTACATGAACTATAAGAGAATATAAAATTATGTTTTTTGCTTCTAAAAATTTAATCAGATCTTGTCTATCTAAATTATTAAATATATATCTTCTTATAATATCACATATTTTTGATGACAAACCAAGATTTTCTATAATTGAATCCTTTAAAAGAACCTTATTAATTAATTGTTTAGCAAAATCATCTTCCAATAATAAAGCTAAATCATCTACATAAAGAGTAACATTATTATCATTAGCATAAATTTTTACTTTTTCTTTATCTTCAAATATTTCTACAACCATAAATCCACCCCATAATATCAAAAAAGTTATTTTTTACATAGACCATACAATGTCTTTACTTCTTTGACCGTTAAAATACGATATTCGCCAGGCTTCAATCCCTTTAAATCTAAATTAGCATATCTTTCTCGGCGAAGTTTAATAACTCTATAACCTAAATTTGCAAACATCTTTTTAATTTGATGATTCTTACCTTCATGAATTGTAACTTCGATGATAGACTTCTTTTTCACCTTATCAACTGATTTAATCTTTACTTTAGCTTTTTTAGTTTTAATGCCATCTATCACTATACCATAACGTAACTTTTGTATATCCGCTATCGAAACAATTCCCTCAACCTTAACAATATAAGTCTTTTCTACTAACGAGTTAGGCTGCATAAGTAAATTAGCTAAATTGCCATCATTTGTCAAAAGCAAAATGCCTGTTGTATCATAATCCAAACGACCAACGGGATAAATTCTTGAATTTGTCTTTACAATATCAAGAACTGTTTTTCTTCCCTTTTCATCACTAGTCGTTGTAACTACTCCTCTAGGCTTATTTAATAAATAATACTCGTAACTTTTACTATTATCTAGAATATTACCTTCGACAGTAATAACATCCGTCTGTTTAACAGTTGTTCCAAGTTTAGTTACAACTTTGCCATTTACTAAAACTTCACCTTTAACAATTAATTCTTCAGCTTTGCGACGCGAACAATATCCAAGATTAGCTATTTTTTTTTGAAGTCTTTCCATATTGATGACTACTCCTTCCCTAGTTTAAAATATGCATTCTATATATTTTTTTAACGCCATTAATCCAAGTTCTCGAACTAGTAAGACAAGTTCTTTTTGAACCTTTCTCAATACCTTTTTTAACTTATCACTATCTTTTTTTCAGCATACTTAATTGCATCTTTAATAATTTTTTTATTTTCAGTATACTCCAATAAAATATTAAGATCACTAATTATTGCTTGATAATCGATCGTATTAGTTATAATATTATTATCTCCAATATTTATTACACCACTATTGACAATCACCTTACTTTTCCCTCCTTAATCTTATTAACATTATAATTACCTTTATTTATAATACCATTATTTACAATAATGTTCTTATTATCTATCATATGAACTTTTTCAATTTTACAATTAACTTCTTTTACAATTTCCATTATTAAATATTTATCTTTCCCCTTTGTATAATATTCTTTTCCAGATATTGTTCTAATTGTCAACAAGTAATATTTTTGACAAAAGCAAAAAATATTAAAAGCCATTAACCCAAAGATAGAATAAACATAAATGTCACCTATTAACATCAAATTACGCCAAATATTACAAACTATAACCAAGATAAAAAAAATAATAAACCATTGCTTCAATCCTGTAAAAAGACTTCTTCTTGGCAAGGTAGAAAAACTAACACTCTCTATAAGATTAAAATTTATATTTTCACCATAAAAATATAATTTATGTTCAGAAATGACAATATTTCCATTATCATAAACTAGCTTTTTCAATAACGATATCACCCAGATGTATTATCGCATAAATATCTAAAAGTTGCAACTTTTTTCGACATAATTTATCAAAAACTCATATATATTTATAAATTAAAAAAATAAATCTATGAATTAAAAAACAAAAATCCAATAACAAAATAATAGCTCTAAACCATCAAAAAAACAGCTAATCTATTTATAGTTATCCTTTCACGATATTATACATATAATTTATTATAAACATTTTCCAAAAATGTATTGAATTATGAACATTTTTTTGTTATAATAATATTGTCTTTTGGATCTATAGCCAAGTGGTAAGGCATGGGACTGCAACTCCCTGATCGTTGGTTCAAATCCGACTAGATCCTCCATAGTAACATCTGTTCTAACTTTTATAGTTTAGAACTTAAAATATAGAATATCAATTTCTAGTAAAGTTGATATTTTTTTGTTGTATGAAAGGAATAATTTAAAGTGATAAACATTATTACTAAAGAATTACCTATTGATGATGAAATAAAGAGACAATTTCTTTTCTAGGTGTATGGAAAGAATTAAATAATGAAAATTTTAAAATTGATATTGAGTTATTAATTGAGAAATGATAAAATTATATTGTAAATTTATTTTAATTTTGTAAGGGGGAAAATTTGATTATGGAAAAAGGAAAAATAATTGTGGTTGAGGGAGCCTGTGATGGAATCGGCAAGACGACTCAATATACGATGCTGTGTAATCGTTTGCGAAATGACGGACAAGAAATTTTTAGTCATCACTTCCCCTCATATGGCACATATCAAGGTACTCCTGTAGAAAGATATTTAAAGGGAGAATTGGGCTCTCCTAATGAATTATCTCCATATTTCATAAATAGTTTATATGCAATTGATAGAGGAATTACTTGGTATAAAAGTTTAAAACCGTTATATGAACAAGGGAAAATCATCTTATTTGATAGATACACTACTTCTAGTTTAATTTATCAAACTGCTCTAATCAAATATATAGAAGAAAAGAAAAAAATTATAGATTATATTCTTGATTTTGAATATCGTAAAATCGGTATTGGGGAACCTGACCAGGTGATATTTTTGCATGCGTCATTTGATTTAGTTTTAAAAATGATAAAAGCTAGAAATCAAAATGACGGCGTTGTTGATGATATATACGAAAGAGATTTAGAACTTATGAAGAAAGTCTATGAAAATGCCATGTTTATAGCAAATTATCTTTCATGGGATATGGTACAATGTAATGATGGCAGTAGAATGAGATCAATAGATGATATTCACGAAGAAGTATATAGTTTAGTAAAGACACGAAAGTAAGAAGTAAGTGGCAAAGTACTTATCAATGAAAAGTACTAATTGAATCATAATTGTATTCTATAGAAAATATAAAAAGCTTTATATAAAAGAACAGCATAGAAAAATTGTGTAAATAGAAAAAAGCTTCCAATATAATAAAATAAGAAAAGGAAGTTTTTTTTATATCAACATACATAACCAAAAGTACGAATAGTATGCAAGAAATGATAAGAATTATTATTACTGACAATTAATGTATGAATGTTAACTATAACTACACTTAACTAATAGAATTAAAATATAGATTAATTAAGAAAAAAATAATCTTTTATCTTGACTTTAAATATAAAAGATAGTATTATTATATTATGCAAATGACACAATGAAAGGAGTATGATATTACGCATAGTTTTGATAACGAAAGACCCATATATTTACAACTTATGGAAATGATCAAAATACAGATTATTTCTGGTAAAATCAAACCTGGTGAAAAACTACCATCAGTAAGGGATTACGCTCATGAAGTAAAAGTTAATCCTAATACTGTCCAAAAAGCCTTAACTGAACTGGAAAGAGAAAATCTAATTTATACCGAGAGAACCAACGGAAAATATGTAACAGATAATTCATCATTAATTAATCAGTTAAAAACAAAAATAGCCAATAATCTAATTATTAAATTCATCGAAGATATGAATGATATAGGTATTTCAAAAGAAGAAATAATTACATATTTAAAAAAAGAAAGGAATGATAAAAATTGACGCTAATTGAATGTAAAAATTTATGTAAAAAATTTGACGATAAGCTAGTTTTAAATAATATTAATTTAAAAATAAATAAAGGAAAAATTATAGGATTACTAGGAAAAAACGGTCAAGGCAAAACTACCCTAATTAAACTCATAAACGATTTATTAACTCCAACTAGTGGAAACGTTCTAATCAATGGTAAACCACCTAGTATAGAAAGTAAAAAAATTATATCTTATCTTCCAGAAAAAATGTATTTAGATAAAGAAAGAAAAATTAGTGAAGTTCTTGAATACTTCAGTGGCTTTTATGACAACTTCTGTAAGGAAAGAGCCATAAGACTGCTAAAAGATTTAAATTTAGATATAAATATGCAAATTTCCAAAATGTCAAAAGGTATGCAAGAAAAATTACAGTTAATTTTAGTAATGAGTAGAGATGCTGAACTTTATATTCTAGATGAACCACTTGGGGGTGTCGATCCCGCAACTCGTGATTATATATTAGATACCATTTTATCTAATTTTAGAAAAGTAGCAAGTATTATTATTTCCACACATCTAATCGCCGACATTGAAAGAATATTGGACGATATTATTTTTATTGATAAAGGTCAAATAGTACTAACTTCTCCTGCTGATAAATTAAGAGAAAAAGAAAAAGCAAGCATTGATGAAATTTTTAGGAGGCGATTTAAATGTTAAGAAAACTATTAAAATATGATTTAAAATGGATATATAAAACAATTGTCATCTTTTATATTATAGCCTTTATCTTCGCCTTACTAACTAGAATATTAGGTAGTATAGATAATTCTTTACTATGCCATATTCTCGCTTCCATTTGTGGTATTATTTCTATTACTATAATTATTGTTAGCCTAATCAATACCATTATCCGCGCCTACATAAGATTTATTCGAAATATGTACAAAGATGAGGCATACTTAACGCATACTTTACCAATCGAAAGAAAAACCATTTATTTATCAAAAGTGTTAGCTTCTCTCATTTCGGTATTCACAACAGTAATTTTCATTATATTGTGTATCTTTATCTGTTATTATTCTAAAGAAAATTTAGAAATAATGACAAATATGATAAAAATAACCGCTAATAACTACAACACGACAGTTTTAAACTTAATATTTATTATTTCTATAATTATCTTTTTAGAAATTATGTTTGTCTTACTAATTGGATATGTGGGAATAATCATTGGTCATAAATCCAATACCCAAAAACAAGTTAAAAGTATTATGTGGGGATTTGGTTTATATCTCGGAACTTCTTTAATTAACCTACTCGTAATACTTATTTTTGGTTTATTTAATAATAATATTATGAATATTATAAAAACTAGTGATACTATCGATATAAATGCTATAAAATCATTACTATATTTATTCATAATTTTATACTTAATATATGATTGCATATATTATTTTATTGGAAAAAAAGAACTATCATTAGGAATTAATATAGATTAAAACTCAAAGCTAGCTAGGTAAAGCTAAAACACAATTAGAAGATACTAACTGCTTAAATAAAAATATCCTTATTTTAAATAAGGATGAGTCTGTAAAAAAATCTGTGTAAATGACTAAAAAATCTTTCCATGATATAATAAAAGAAATGGAGAGATTTTTATATGAAGGAAAAAAATAATAATGGAAAAGAAATATTAAGAATATTACAAGA
>JAGHHB010000003.1 GCA_017887885.1 Bacilli bacterium
AATAGAAGCAAATACAAATGGAAGTGGGTTATTTTCATATCTAACAAATATAGAGAGTCTAAATTTAAATAAGTTAGATACATCCTACATGACAAGTATGAGTTATATGTTTTATAACAGTAGTAGTTTAAAAGAAATAGACATATCAAACTTTAATACAAGTAAAGTAACAGCGATGAATAATATGTTTTCAGGCTGTAGTAGTTTAACAAGTTTAGACTTAAGTAGCTTTGATACTTCAAAAGTGACAACGATGTTTGAGATGTTTAGTGACTGTAAGAAGATAACAAGCCTAGATTTAAGTAATTTTGATACCTCTAATGTTACTAAAATGGGAGGAGAATCTGGATATGGTTATGGAGGAATGTTTCAGAATTGTGAAAGTTTAATAAGTTTAGATATAAGTAGTTTTGATACTTCAAATGTAACGGCAATGTCATGTATGTTTTTAAATTGTAAAAGTTTGATAAATTTAGACTTGAGTAATTTTAATACAAGTAAGGTAACGGGAATGAGCTCAATGTTTACTGGCTGTAGTAGTTTAACCAGTTTAGATTTAAGTAGTTTTGATACTTCGAAAGTTACTAGCATGAGAAATTTATTTAATGGGTGCACCAATCTAACAAGTTTAAACTTAAGTAGTTTTGATACTTCGAATGTCGAAGATATGTCTTATATGTTTGCTGTTTGCCGTAATTTAACGAATTTAAACTTAAGTAATTTTAATACTAGTAAAGTAACTACGATGTTTGGAATGTTTTATAGTTGTGTCAATTTAACAAATTTAAATTTAAGTAGTTTTGACACTTCAAAAGTTACAACAATGTATACAATGTTTAATGGATGTGGTAGTTTAACAAATTTAGACTTGAGTAGTTTTTATACACCAAGTCTAACAAATACACAGCTGATGTTTTCGGGGTGTGGAAAATTAGCTAATTTAGATATAAGTAACTTTAATACTTTAAAAGTTACGAATATGGCTTCAATGTTTTACGGATGCACCGATCTAACAAATCTAGACTTAAGTAGTTTTGACACATCAAATGTCACAAATATGGATTCTATGTTTTTAAATTGTAAAAGCTTGATAAATTTAGACTTGAGTAATTTTAATACTAGTAAAGTGACAGTAGTGACTAATATGTTTCGTAGTTGTAGTAAACTAATATCTTTAGATATACGAAATTTTGATTTTTCAAATGTGACTAGTTATAGTAATATGTTTTATGATATTAGTACTCCTACTATTTATGTTAAAGATAGTACTGCTAAAGAATGGCTTGTTAGTAAGTTTAGTAATTTAAGTAGTAATATAGTTATATCTTGAAAAAATGATATAAATATATTGCATTTTTATCTTTTTTTTGATATCATTAATTATGATAGAAGAGAGGATGAGTTTATGGAAAAAGAAGATAAGAGAGGAATATTTTTTGGAGTTATAGGTGTATTAACTCTTATAGTGGCTATAATTGGTGCATCTTTTGCATATTTTTCAATTAATGCTCAAAGTGATGAAGATGCTCTTACAGTACAAGCTGCGACAGTCCAAATTGTCTATAATGATGGTGAAGCAGTGGCTATTAAAGATATAATACCCGCTACTGAAGAAATTGCTTTAAGAGCTTATACTAGAGCACAGGGAGATGGATCGGATTCTTATACTCCATGTATAGATGATAATAATCGAACTGTATGTGGTGTTTATGAATTTACTTTGACAAATAAAGGAACTAATGCTGTTAATGTAACTGCTAAAGTTACGCCTACTGCTTTAGATGAAGAAGGTGGAGAAAAAGGTTTTACTAATTTAAAATTTATTATGTATGATATAACAGAGAATGCAGAAAGTGGTTCTGAAATACATAGAGGTACAATATCATATGATGAGTTTAATTTATTTAATTCTGAACAAAGTATTTCTGGGGAAGAAACAGCTAAATATCGTTTGTTTGTTTGGCTAGAAGAAGCTGGTGCAGCTAACGATCCAGAGCAAGGAGCTATTTTTAAAGGTACTGTAAAGATTGATGTTCCTGGTGCTGGTAGTGGCCAAATTACAGGCGTTGCCGATTAAAAGAAAGCAATTTATATTGCTTTTTTTTTTCTTGTTTGGTATTATTATAATAGGTGATGATATGAATATTCGTGGTAGCAAGAGAGATCTATTTTATTTAATATTACTTGTTCTGACACTAGTGACAATGATAATAGGTATTACTTTTACATATTTGGCTCTTGTTTCTAGTGAAAAGAAAGATAGTACACGAATTCAAACGGGCATGCTTGCTATCAACTATGTTGATGGAAAAAATATTAATGCTTATTTACTTATGCCAATTAATGAACCGACTCTTGAGACGAAGTATTCTGTTTATAAAAAAAATTTTTCCGTTGCAAGTAGTGGTACGTTAGACCAAACACTAGATATATTTATAAATGTAACAAAAAATGAATTTAAAAATAATGCTCTTAAATATGCTATATATGATGCTAATAATGAGAAAATTGGTATTGGTTCTATTCCAGCAAGTGGGAATATAGTGATTGCTTCTGATTTATATTTGAAAAGTGGTGCTACCAACAATTATACAGTCTTAATTTGGCTTCAAGAGAATAATTTAAATCAAGATTATGAGCAAGGTAATTCTTTTATTGGAGGTTTTGAAATTATAGCTAATCAAATTAAATATGAATAACTAATAAGTATAGAAACTTTACTAATTCTTTTTATTATATTATAATAAAAAAGGAGGCAATGATGATAGGGAAAGTTCTTAAAGTAAATGATTATAAATTTGAGTATGGCAAGGAAACAACTTATATTAATGCTTTTGGAGGATTTAAATATAAGAAAAACGGTAATAAGTATATTGTCTATAGTTATGATAATAATAAATTGTTTTATGGTAGTCTTTTTATTAAAAATAACGAAATTATCATTATGGCTACTAAAGAAGATGCTAGTTCAATAATAAAAGAGTTTGTTGATAATATTTTAGATAATAAAATAAATGATAATTTTGAAGTTATATCTTTAAATAAAGCTGAAACTGTTCAGATTATTGATGAAGCAGAATGTACTTTTGTAGTTGATGTATATAAGTTAAAAGAAATGACGATTCCTAAACCTAAATCTTTAGTTAATGAGGAAGTAAAACCGGAAAAAAAGAGAGTTTCAGTAGTGGGAATTGGACTATTTTTGGTATTTGTAGTAGCGGTTATTTTCTTTGCTGTTAATCCACAGATCATTACTGGTGAAAATAAAAATTATTCTTGTGTTAAAAATTATGAACATAATAAGCTTCCTGCTGATGTTACAGAAAAAATAGAGTTAGTTTTTACTAACAAAAATAAGATCGTTAGTATTAATATCATAGCTGATTATAAGTTTAGAGATAGTAATTATTATACAGAATTTAAGGATAAAAATTATTTTTATCAATATTTTCATGATGGTGATACTTATAAATTTGAAGATGATAATAAGATATTTAGATTGTTTTCAGAAGTTGATACTGAAGTAGATTATTTTATGCCCGAAGATTTAAATGATTTAATTAAATATTATAAGGATAATGGTTATAATTGTGTTCAGAAAGAAGAAGAGAAATAGCTATGAATTTTTACCTCTTATATAGTGATGATAAGTCACTAGTAAATAAGGAATTAGATAATATCAAGAATAGACTTTCTATATCAAGAAATGATATTATTTATTATGATATTGAAGACATTAGTGGTGTCTTGGAAGAGGCTCTTACAATGAGTATGTTTTCTCTAAATAAGCTAATTGTTATTGATGCTACAGCATATTTGTTTGAGAAAAAAAATATTAGCGATATTAAGTTATTAGAAGATTATTTTAGTAATTACAATAAGAATAATTATTTAGTTTTTCTTTCATATGGTGCCAATATTGACAATAATAAAAAATTAGTTAAATTAATTAAAGATAATGGAGAAATCAAAAAATTAGAAATTTCTAATGAATATTTAACTTCTTATATTTTAAATTATATTTCTTCAAATGGTTATAAAATAAATATGGAAGATATTACCTTTTTACTTAATAAAAGTGGTAGAAATATCAATAATATTACTAATGAATTAGATAAATTGATGCTATATAAGATAAATGATAAATTTATTAATAGAGATGATATTTCTTCATTAATTATTGATAGTAGCGAAGATTCTATTTATGATTTAGTTAATGCTATTTTGAATAATAATACAGAAAAGGGAATTAGGCTTTATAATAAATTTATCTTAAGTGGAATGGATCCTAGTCAGATTATGGTTATTTTGTCTTCACAAATTAGACTGTTATTTCAAGTTAAAAGGCTTTATAGTTATGGTAAAAAAAAGGAAGATATTGCTAAAATTTTAGATATAAAAAATATTTATAGAGTTAAACATTTGATTAATGATAGTTATTATTATAGTGAGGGTATGCTTCTTAAATATTTGTATAAGTTGGCTGAATTAGATAAAGAAATTAAACTTGGAACAAAGGATGGAAAAGTTTTTTTAGAGTTATTTATTTTGGGCAAAGATCTAGTGTAAAAATTTTTAGTTTTGAAGTAAATAATAAAACCTATAAAGTTTCCTTTATAGGTTTATTTTTAGATTTACATACCTTTTTTTATATTAGCAAGAATTATTTCTCTTTCTTTTTCATTACTATTATTCCATAATATTTCAAAAATGACGCCTAATCCAATAAGTGGATCATCTTCTTGAGAAGTTATCGAGTCTTCAATAGAAGATTTAATTTCTTGTATGGTACTATTTTGAAAATTATTTATTATGTATTTTCTAACGTCAATATTATTCATTATCTAATCACCACTATTAGTATGACTTCCTTTTGACTTTTTATGCAATGATTTTGATTATTAAGGTAAAGGTTTTTTTATTGCTATATTGTAATTGATATGTTATTCTAATTATGGTGATCTTTATGTCTATTTATATTCATATTCCATTTTGTAATAATATTTGTACTTATTGTGATTTTTGTAAATTGATTTATAATAAAAAATATATTAGCAAATATTTAGATAATTTAGAAAAAGAGATTAAGGAAAGATATAAAGGTGAGATAATAAAGACTATTTATATTGGTGGTGGAACTCCTACTAGTCTAGATGAAGAAGAATTAACTGCTCTTTTAAAAATTATAAAACTATTTAATCTCTGTGATAATTATGAATTTACAGTTGAGGGAAACATTGATAGTATTACTAATACTAAACTTGAAATAATGCAAGAGTACGGTGTAAATAGAATTAGTCTTGGGGTGGAATCTTTTAATGATAATATAATTAAATTTCTTGGAAGGAAGCATACTAGAAAGGAAGTTTTTACAAAAGTTAATTTAGTAAAAAAGTTTTTTACTAATATTAATATTGATTTAATATATGCTGTTAGTGACGATATAAATATTGTAGAGAACGATATTAATGACTTTTTAAAACTAAATATTCCACATATATCTGTTTATAGTTTAATTATTGAAGACAATACATTTCTTAAAGTACAAGGATTTAAGAATATTAGTGAAGATATAGATTATGAAATGTATAAATATATCGAAAAGAAATTAGAAAGTAAAGGCTATATTCATTATGAAATCAGTAATTATGCTCAAAAGGGATATGAGTCTAAACATAATTTGGTATATTGGAATAATGATAATTATTATGGATTTGGTTTATCTAGTACAAGTTATCTTAATAATATTAGAAGAGTTAATACAAGAAATTTGCATGCATATTTAAATGGATTTTATTTTTATTATGAAGAGGAAGAAGATATTAATATTAGAATGGAAAATGAAATTATGCTTGGACTTAGAAAGATAGAGGGAATTAACTTAAAAGTTTTTAGGGATCGCTACAACATTAATTTAGAAGAAGTTTATGATATTGAGTTTTTACTTAAAGAAGGATATTTATTGAAAGATGATAATTATCTTAAAATTGCCAAGAAATACCTTTATGTTTCTAATGAAATAATTGTGAAAATATTTAATTGACATATATTTTTAAATATTTTATAATTAAGAAAAGAGAGGTAAAATGATGGAAAAGTTTATTGATATTATTACGAGTGAAAAAGTTTATTTACCAATTGTTTATATTTTAATTGGTATTATTCTTAATATTATTCTTGGAAAAATTGTAAATAAGTTTACTTGCAAGCATAAATCAAGTAGTGGGAAAGATAAAAGAAAAGATACGATTATTAATTTAGGTAAAAATATCTTTAAATATTTAATTCTTATTTTTGTAGTACTGGGAATTCTTAATTTATATGGTGTTGATACAACTAGTATTATTGCTTCTTTAGGAGTTTTTGCGGCTGTTATTGGTCTTGCTTTTCAAGATATTATTAAAGATTTTTTAGCGGGTGTAACTATTATATTCGATAATAAATATGCGGTTGGTGATACAATCGAAATTAATGGTTTTATGGGAACGGTTATATCATTGGGACTTAGAACTACAAAGATAAAATCAGCATCTGGTGAAATTAAATGTATTGGTAATGCTTCTTTTAGTGAAGTTGTCAATTATAATTTGGCAGATACAGATTTATTTATTAAGTTAAATGTTGCCTATGATACAGATATTGACAAATTAGAGAAAGTATTGTTAGATCTTAAAGATGATGTTTTGGCTATAGAAGATGTTAAAGATTATAATCTATTGGGAATTGATGAACTTGGCTCTTCTTCGATTGTATATATGATTGAAGTGAAATGTAAGGCGATGGCTCAATATGCTATCAAAAGAAAAATTTTTAGAATTGTTAAGGATAAATTTGATGTAGAAAATATTAAGATACCATTTACGACAATTGAAGTTAATGTAAGGAAGTAATTATGGAGAAGAAAGATTATTTTACTAGCGAATATGTCTATATTAAAGATAGTAAGAAAAAAGAAGATATTAAATATTTAGTTAGTAATTTACCTGATTATTTTTTTGAAATCCCAGCTTCTAGCACTGGTAAATATCATCCATCGTTTGCTTTATCGGAGCATGGTCTTGTCAAACATACTAAAGTTGCTGTCCGCATTGCTAAAGAACTTTTAGATAATTCTGCTCTTAATAATTTTAGTCCTTCTGAAAAAGATATCATTATGATGGCTTTGATTTTACATGATGGATTGAAATGTGGTAAGACTAAAGAAAAATACACACGTTTTGATCATCCTTTATTAGCGTCTTCTTTTGTTGAAGAGCATAAGGATAAATTATCCTTAAATGATGAAGAGCTTAAACTACTTGAGAGAATTATTTCTTCGCATATGGGAAATTGGAATAAAGATTTTAATAATGTGGAAGTACTTCCTAAACCTCGTGACAAATACGAAAGATTTGTACACTTATGTGACTATTTATCTAGTAAAAAATTTATTAATGTTGATTTTCATGGTATTGATATTGCTGATTAGAACTTCTAAAAGGAGTTCTTTTTTAATATACTTTATTGGTGACATTGTTGATGAAAATGAGATATTTTTTATTACCTGTAATTATTATATCATTAATGCTTTTTATTTTAGATAGTGAGGATACTGCACCTGTCAATAAAAGTATTGCAAGTGATAGTTTGGATATTAGTTATCCTTTTTTTGGCAATGATGTAATCGATGAGTATATTATGAATTATTTAGAGGACTATTGGGAAAAAGAGCATGTCTTTATTGATTATGATTATTATAATAATAATTCTAGTTATTATATGACTTTTTATAGTTATATTTTTGATGGAAATATGTTATCTAATAATATAGATTCTTTTTTGATTGATGTAGATAACAGTACTATTGTCAAGACAGAAGATAATGATTTTGCTTATGATCCTATTACTAATAATAAAAGCTATAAAGAAGATAAATTAGTGGCTCTTACTTTTGATGATGGTCCTAATTATAATACCAATCGAATTTTAAATATTTTGAATAAATACAATGTAAAAGCTACTTTTTTTGTTTTAGGTACTAAAATTAAAGGGAATGAATATATTCTTCAAAAAATGTTTGATAGTGGAATGGAAATTGGTAATCATACATTTAATCATCTTCTTTTAACAAAATATTCAGAGGATAAAATAAAAGAAGAAATCGAAAGTACAAGTAATTTGATTTATAATGTTATTGGAAAAAAGCCAATGTTATTGAGACCTAGTTATGGATCGTTTAATAATAAGATAAAAAAGGTTACAACGATGCCTATTATCATTTGGAATATTGATACTTTAGATTGGAAGTATCATAATTCTAAAAGAATTTCAAACCGTATTTTTAGTAAAATAAAAGATGGTGATATTGTTCTTATGCATGATATTTATAGTGCTACCGCTAACGCACTGGATATTATTATTCCTCGTCTATTAAATGATGGTTATAAACTAGTGACTGTTTCAGAACTTTTTTATTATAAAGAAATATCTTTAGAAAGTGGTAAAGTATATGGCTATGCGAGGTAGATATATTGTATAAAAATATTATTTCTATAATAACAAATCGACATGTTTTTCTTCTTGTTATTTAAAATGAATATAAAAAATGTGTAAATAAAATCTTTCGTTTATTTTATCATGGAAAGATTTATTATTTACACTAAAACTTTTTATAGTTTTTTCTGTTTATTTAGATATTAAAAATTTTTTGTTCTTGTTTTTCATTTTTATTTGCGCTGTCTTCTTTTTGCCCTAATATCATAATCATAGTTATGACGCCAATTATTATGATCGTAAATAAACTAATAACAATTCTTGGTCGCCATTTTTCATTTTTAAATTTTCTTTTGGTAATGGTAAAAATTCCTATGATTGATATAATGGTTAGCAATGTAAGTATCGCTACTCCTATTAAAGAACCATCCATACTGCAAACTCCTTCCGTAATCATTATACCATTCATTGGACATTGTGTCCATATATTTTAGTGGACAAATTGTCCATAATATAAAATAGGATGGTGATAAATATGCATGATGATACCTATTATTTTAATATAATAAGGCACAATATTAGAAAGTATCGTGAAAGAGCAGGACTTACTCAACAACAATTAGCTGATAAAGCAGGAATTACAATGAATTATGTTGCTAAAATTGAAAGTAAAAAGATGCAGCGGGGATTTACAATTGTAATTCTTGGAAGGATTGCCGATGCTTTAAGAATTGATATAAGAGAACTTTTTAAACCACTAGATGAGTAGTGGTTTTATTATAAGATTTTGTTCCTAAAAATTGTCATTTATTTGTTTTTAATTCTATTAATATTATAATTTAACAAAAGTCATTTATTGGTACTTTTTAGATACAATAACTTTTTTGATGGAGAAATCTATTTAAATATAGAATATGAATTTAAGCTAGTTAAAAATTTTTCTTTACAAAGTTCGACTTTTGGTATATAATTATATTGGCTTTTTGTAAGGAGTGGTTCTATGACTTATATCAGTAATGATATCGTTAATGAAATAAGGAGCAGAACTGATATAATAGAAGTTGTCTCTAGATATGTTAACCTTACTAAAAAAGGAAAAAATTATATAGGGGTATGCCCGTTTCATGATGATCATTCTCCTAGTATGAGTGTTAGTCCAGAAAAACAAATATTTACTTGCTTTTCTTGTGGTACTTCAGGAAATGTTTTTAATTTTGTAGCTAATTTTGAACATATTTCTTTTATCCAAGCTGTAATGTTGCTTGGCGAAAAATTAGGGTACAATCTTTCTAATAGTAATGCTTTAATAAAGAAAGATGATTATTTTGAAATATATAATTTAGCCAATAAGTTTTATCAAAATAGTTTAAATACTAGTTTAGGTAAGAATGCAATTGATTATTTAAAACAGAGAAATATTGATAAAGAGACAATAAAAAAGTTTGGAATTGGTCTTTCTGTTCAAAAGCTTTCGCTTACAGATTATCTAAAAAATAAAAAGTATGATATCAACAAACTTATGGATATTGGGCTTACAAATGATAATGGTAATGATATTTTTATAAATAGAATTATGTTTCCTATTTATGATTTAAGTGGTAATACGATTGCTTTTTCTGGAAGAATATATAATACAAAAGATACTTCTAAATATGTTAATACAAAGGAAACAGAAAAATTTAAAAAAGGAAAAATCTTATACAATTATCATATTGCCAAAGAGCATTTGAAAAAAAACGATACTGTTATTATAGTAGAGGGGCAAATGGATGTTATAAGAGCTTCTACTATCGGGATTAATAATGTAGTGGCGACAATGGGAACCGCAATAACAAAAGAACATAAAGCTATTATTAAGAATATGACTAAAAGAGTAATTTTATGTTTTGATGGTGATGCTGCTGGTGAGAAGGCAACGACAAGTGCTATTGCTATGCTTGAGGATACAGATTTGGATATTAAAATTGTTAGGCTTCCTAATAATATGGATCCAGATGAATACATTCTAAAAGAAGGTAAGAGTGGTTTTTGTAGTCAATTAGATGCTGCCTATAATTTAATTGACTACAAAATGGAACTATTAAAAAAGAATAAAGATTTTACCGATATTAAAGATATATCATCTTTTGTTAGTTCTGCTATTAAAGAATTAGTAAATGAAAAAGATTCTATTATAATTGAACTTAATTTGAAAAAGATTGCTACCAGTTTTGGAATTGATTATAATACGATATTAGAGAGATATAATGAGTATAAAAAGGATAAAAAAGAGGTAAAAAAGAAACTTGATGTTAAGAAATCTTATAATAGATATAGTCAAGCTGAAAGAAATTTGATTTATTATATGCTTAAAGATGTTACTGTTTTAAAAATGGTTGAAAGGAAAGTTGGATATTTTCCTACTAAAAGTATACGAGAATTATCTAATGAAATTATTTACTATTTTCATAAATACGGTATAATAAATATTGCGGATTTTATTAGCTATATTTCTAATAAAGAAGAATTATATGATCCACTAATGGATATTATAGCGATGAACATAAAAGATGACTTTCAAATAAAAGAAATTGAAGATTATATTTTGGTTATAAATGAGTATCATAAAGAAATGAAGGTAAGAAACTTGAATCAAAAACTAAAGGAAGAAAAGGATCCACTAAAGCAGGCAGAAATTTCTTTAGAAATTATGAAAATAAGGGGAGTGAAAGATGATGATACCAGAAATTAAGAATTTTGAAGAGAGAAAAGAAAATTTAATAAAAAAGGGTAAAGAACTTGGTTTTATTACTTATGAGGAATTAGCGGAAGAATTAAAGGGATTAGAGATTGGTAGTGATCTTCTTGATGAATTATATAATTGCCTTATTGAAAATGATATTAGTATTGTTTCGGAAACTGAGTTGGAAGAGGATGAGGGAGAACCTAGTGGTGGAAGTTTAGAAGAAATTTTAGCGGATAGTAATATTGCTAAAGAATTAACTATTAATGATCCTGTAAGAATGTATTTGAAAGAGATTGGAAAAATCAGTCTATTATCTTTGGAAGAGGAGACAGAACTTTCAGAGAGAATTGCTAGTGGTGATGAACTTGCAAAGAATAGATTAGCAGAATCTAATTTGCGACTTGTTGTTTCTATTGCTAAACGATATGTTGGAAGAGGAATGCTCTTTCTTGATTTAATTCAAGAAGGTAATATTGGACTTATGAAAGCTGTTGAAAAATTTGATGCTAATAAAGGATATAAGTTTTCTACTTATGCTACTTGGTGGATTAGACAAGCAATAACTAGAGCTATTGCTGATCAAGCTAGGACCATTAGAGTTCCCGTACATATGGTTGAAACTATAAATAAATTATCAAGATTTCAAAGACAGTTGACGTTAGAACTTAATAGAGAACCGACGGATGAAGAATTGGCCGCTAAAATGAATATGTCCCCAGAGAAAATTAGAGAAGTTGTTAAAATTGCTCAAGATCCTGTATCATTAGAAACACCAATTGGTGAGGAAGATGATTCACATTTAGGAGATTTTGTTCCAGATGAAAGTAATATGTCTCCAGAAGATTATACTGTTCATGAAATGTTAAAAGAAGAGATATCTGATGTTCTTCTCACTTTAACGGAGAGAGAAGAGCAAGTTTTAAGACTTAGATTTGGACTTGATGATGGTTGTTGTAAGACATTAGAAGAAGTGGGGCAAATGTTTGGTGTGACACGAGAGAGGATTAGACAGATTGAGGCGAAAGCTTTAAGAAAATTACGTCATCCTTCACGTAGTAGAAAGCTAAAGGATTTTCTTAATGAATAGGCTATCTTGTCGATTAGCTGCTGTAGCTAGTTTTATAGATAATAATGATAAAGTGATGATTGATATTGGTTGTGATCATGCTTTGCTTTCGATATTTTTAGCTAAAAGATATCCTAATTTAAAGGTTATTGCTAGCGATATTAATAAGAATGCTTTGCAAGGGGCAATTAATAATATAAAAAAAAATAATCTTGAAGTTAGAATTGAAACGAGACTTGGAAAGGGTTTAGATGTTCTAAAAGAAGAAGATAAAATTGATACTATTATTATTTCTGGTATGGGGGCAAATACAATTGTAGGAATGCTTAAATATTCTAGAAATAAGTTAATTAATGTCAATAAAATTATTGTTCAAAGTAATACTGATTTATATTTTTTAAGAAAAAATATTACGAGTATTAATTATTATATTGCTGACGAGTTACTTGTTAAAGATAATGGTATTATATATACTGTCATTGTCTTTAAAAAAGGTAAGAAAAGATATGCTTACAAACAGCTATATTTGGGACCTGTCTTACTCGAAAAGAAAGATACTCTTTTTAAAGAAAAATATAGAAAAGATCTTAATACTTTAAAAATGATCGTTAAAAATATTGATGAAGGCCATTATTGGTATAAGTTAAAATTGAAAAAAAATATTAGAATTTTGGAAAAGATAATCTAATGGTTATACTTTTTTCATTTATAACGAAATTATAAATAAAAAACTAGACAAAGAAAATTTTAATTTAATCTTGTCTAGTTTTTTTGATCTAGTAAAAAACTATTTTTCTTCTTTTTCTTTTTTAGATTCTTTCATCTTGGAATTTATTTCTGTAGTATTTTTACAGATTGTTAGAAGTACTAGCGAAAATTCAAAACCTAGTCTTGCCAAAATGTTTCCAAAGATTAGTTGGGCTAAAAAGGCTAAAAAGCTAACTGAAATAAGTGCAAATGATGATAATGTTATATAGAGAGCTACTATTAAATATAGTACTTTAAGTATGGTTTCGAGTAGCATCTTCTTAAAGGTAAAAAAGTCATAGCACCATTTTAAGAAGCCAGTAAATTTTTTTTCGTTTTGTTTAGAAAAAACTGTAAAATATAATGCGATTCCACCTATTATAGCTATCACTATTGAAACAATTATCCACACTCCCATTTGATTGTAGGTATTTAGCTCCGAACCATAATTGTTTACTAAAAAACTGTCTAAGTTCATAATTTTCCTCCTTTAAATAAGTATATCACAAAAAAGGAAAAAAAGAATATTTTTAGCATATATTTTTTTAAAGATCATAATTTTAAATGAAAGGAAGAGTGACTATGAAACAGATTATACCATTTGAAAAAGAATTGCCATTTAAGACTAAAGTTAGTGAAATTACGGCTATATCTTTGGAAAGAGATATTACTGTCGAAAAAGAAGGAATAGTAACGGGAGTATTTCATATTACAGGAGACTATAAAATGAATGAAGGATCTATTAATCGAGAAAAGTTTTCTTTTGATTTGCCATTTGATATTTCCCTTGATCCACGATATGATATAGAGACAGTATCTGCAGATATTGAAGATTTTTACTATGATGTTCTTAACGAAGAAGTTTTAAAGGTTAATATTGATTTGTATGTGGAAGCAGAGTATTTGAAAGAAAAAGAAGTAAAAGAGGAGATAAAACAAGAAGATGATACTTTTGAAGTGGAAACTGAAAAGGTAGTAGAAGAGCGTAATAGCAATATAGTTAGTGATGTCGAGGAAATAGATGAAAAAACAGATGACGAAGAGATTACAAATATGGCTAGTATTGGTTTTGAGCCTAAAATAAACGAAGAATTACCTATCAATAGAGAGGACAATAAAATTAAAACAGAAGATTTATTTTCTAATTTAGATGATACAGAAACTTATACTGCCTATTATGTTTATATTGTTAAAGAAGATGATACTGTCGATAAAATTTTATCAAAATATGATATAACAAAAGAAGAGTTAGAAAATTATAATGATATAACTGATATTAAACCTGGCGATAAAGTCGTTATTCCGAAGAAAAGTGAATAATGAAGTCAGAACTCTAGCAGTTAAATATAAGATTTCTCCTAAAAGAGTAACTATTAAAAGTGGCGCTAAAATTATTGATAATCAAATTGTTGTTAAAAAGAAAAAAAATAATAGTTTAGATAAAACTTATAGATATTTGAAATCAAGATCTTTTGATTATTTTCCAGATATTATAGATGTCAGTGATGAATATATAGTCTATCCTTATATAGAAGACTGTGAAGAACCAGTAGAACAAAAAGCTATTGATCTAGTACATTTACTTAGTTTGCTTCATAGTAAAACGACATTTTATAGAGAAATTGATATTGATAGAATTAAGGAAATATATGAGGAAATTGTGGGTAAATTAGAGTATTTAAACAATTATTATAATGATTTAATAACAGTTATTGAAAAAGAGGTCTATATGTCTCCATCTTCCTATTTAATTGCTAGAAATATTAACATTATTTTTGGCAGTATTTATTTTGCTAGAGATAATATTAAAACTTGGTATAAAAAGCAGGAGAATAATAAAAATGAAAGAGTTGTAAATATTCATAATAATATTAATTTAGATCATTATATTAAGAATGAAAAGCCATATTTAATAAGTTGGGATAAAAGCCGAATAGATAGTCCAATATATGACTTATTATCTTTTTATAAGAATCATTATTTAGAGCTTGACTTTGACGATTTATTTCATTATTATGAAAGTAATTATCCTTTGAAAGAAGAAGAGAGAATACTTTTATTTACGTATATGGCAATACCTCCTAAAATAGAAATTGAAGATAATGAATATAAGATGTGTATAAAAATAAATAAAATAATAGATTATTTGTATAAAACTAGTAATTTAATTATGAACTATCAAGAGCGTAAGAGATAGTTCTTTTTTATATGCTTTATTAAATACTTGATTAGATATTTTCTTGGCTTTACTTTATAAATTTTAATTGCTATAATTAGTTAAAAGAGAGGTATACTATGGAAAAAGATTTTTTGCGAGGTACATTGTATAAAACTATTTATAAAAATGAAATGAATGGATATATGGTTGGTCTATTTAAAATTAAAGAAACTAATACTGATTATCCTGATGATATTATTAATATAACAGGTATTTTGCCAAAATTTGATGAGAAAAAAGAATATATTTTGTATGGAGAGATAGTTAATCATTCTAAATATGGTCTTCAGTTTGCAGTTACTTCTTTTGAAAATCCAATACCTACAAAAAAAGAGGAATTAGTGGTTTTTTTATCTAGTGATTTGTTTCCAATTGGTGAAAAGACTGCACAAAAAATTGTCGATACTTTTAAGGAAGACACAATAGATAAGATATTAGAAAATAAGAATTGTTTACAGTTAATACCTAGACTTAATGAAAAAAAGATAGATAAAATTTATAATACTTTAGTTGACTATCAACATACTTCAAATATTGTTTTAGAGCTTACTGGGTTAGGTTTTGAAATGAAAGAAGCTTTGAGTCTTTTAAATAAATATGATAATAAAATATTGGATACAGTCAATAATAATATATATAGTTTAATTGATAGTGGTGATATTTCTTTTAAGAAGATTGATGAAATTGCACTTAATATGGGGCTTACTGAAGATGATGATAGAAGAGTTAAGGCACTTATTATTTATCTAATGCAGGAGCTTTGCTTTAAAAATGGGGATACGTATTTATTTTTAGAGGAACTCTGTTTTAGTTTATCTGACTATATTGCTATTACTTCTGAAAAATTGGATTATCTAATAATACAACTTATTCGGGAAGGAAAAATGGTTGTTGTAAATAAAAAATATTATTTGAAAAAATTTTTTGAAGCTGAAAAATATATTTGTGATAGATTATGTTATTTAAATGATATGACGACGATGGCGCCAATTGATGTAAATAAATATATTAGTGCTAATGATACGCCATATGATGATATTCAAAGAAAAGCTATTGAATGGAGTGTTAATAATAATATTACGATTATTACGGGAGGACCAGGTACGGGAAAAACGACAATTATTAAGGCTATTACAGATATTATAAAAGAAGTAAAAAAAATTAAAGAAACGGATATTGCACTTCTTGCTCCAACGGGAAGAGCGGCGAAAAAGATGATGGAAGTTACAGGAATTAGTGCTACTACAATTCACAAGTATTTAGGATGGGATAAAGAAAATAATACCTTTAAGATTGATGAGTATTCACCGCGCAGTGAAAAATATGTAATTGTCGATGAGGTCAGTATGATCGATACTTTACTCATGGAAGCTTTATTAAAAGGAATAAAAAGAGATGCTAAACTTGTTTTAGTAGGTGATTATTATCAGCTTCCAAGTGTAGCTGAAGGACAAGTTTTAAAGGATTTAATTGATAGTGATCTTCTTCCTATAGTTAAATTAAAGAAAATATATAGGCAAACGGAAGGATCTTATATTCTCAATTTGGCCTATGATATTAGAGAAAAAAATATTAGTGAAGATTTATTTATAAAAAAGGACGATTATTTATTTATAAATAGTGATAATGATAATACGATGTCAATAATGAAAGAAGTTATTACTAAAGCTAAAAGGAAGGGCTATACTGATAGAGAGGTACAGGTTTTAGCACCAATGTATAAAACTATTAATGGTATTGATAATTTAAATATTATACTTCAAGAATTATTTAATCCGCCAAGTGAAGATAAAAAAGAGATTAGCATTAAGGACTTAATATATAGAGAAGGTGATAAAGTTCTTCAATTGGTAAATGATCCTGATAATAATGTTTATAATGGTGATTTGGGATATATAGATGAAATTATTATTTCTAATGATAAAAAAGTTATAAATCAGATCAATATTAATTACGATGGTAATATTGTTACATATACACCTGATAAGTTTATAAATTTTAGACATGGTTATGCTATTAGTATTCATAAAGCACAAGGTAGTGAGTTTGAGATGGTTATTGTTCCATTTACTAATTCTTTTAAAAGAATGCTTTATAATAAATTAGTGTATACTAGTGTAACGCGAGCTAAAAAAAGTCTCATAATAATTGGTGATCCCAATGCTTTTATCTATGGAATTAATAATGATTATGTCGAGAATAGGAAAACTTCTTTAAAAGATTTTGTAATAAATAAGTATAATATCTCTTAAAGTACAAACAATAATATTGGTATTTGATATACCATCATATTTTAAGGGAGGGAAGATGAATGAAATCTAAAACGACTATGGCTTTAGTAGGATTAGGTATAGGTGTTGGTAGTGCTGCATTATATCAAAATGTTAAAAATGGTAATATGAAAAAATGGGTTAGAAAAATGAACTCAGCCAAAACTAAAGCTGTTGAAGACCTAGAAAATATGATATAGGAAGAGATTATTTCTCTTTCTTTTTTTTAAAAAATAAGATATAATATAATAAGGAGGATACAAAATGGAAGATATATTATTATATTTAGTTGTTGGTTTAATAATTTTAGGTTATATTATAATTTTTGTTGCTTACATGGCTAATAATGGCAAAAAAAATAAAGAAACGGGCTATGATCTAGCTTTTAAATTATTAGAAAAAAATAATAGTACGAAGATAGTAGAAGGTAAAAATCTTTTTTTTAGTGAATATAATGTGCAAAGAGATGCCATTAGGTTATCAAATAGAAGTTATAATAATAGTGATAACTTTAGTTTGTTTGTAGGATCTTTAATGGCTGGTTATGCTCTAGAAAAAAGAAATGGTTCGTTAGAGATAATGCGAAAACTATTTAAAAACTATCACTTTATGAGTTTTAGTAGTTTATTGATTATTGTTTTAGTTTTTCTTTCTAATACGGTTAGTGATGCTAAAATAGGAGTTTTACTGTTTATAGTAATTTTATTTTATCAGTATCTCTTTTTTGATTTTGGGAACAAAGCAACGCTTAAAATAAAAGATAATGTTCGTGATACTGGCGTAAAGAAACTTCTCAATCTTAATGTGAAAATTAATCTTTTATTTATGGTAGCGACAGTAATTGGGATAATAAGGTTAATTTTAATTCTTTTTGTAAAGTGAGTTAGAGAAAGTTGACTTATTTTTATATTTAGATGTCAAATTAAGTAAAAGTACTTTAAATTTGTTAATTGGTATGATACAATTATTATAATAAAGGAGGAGGTAAAGATGAAAAGAAGTTTATTTTGGGGATTTTTGGCAGCAGCAGTTTTATTTCCTTTCGGTGTAAAGGCGGCAACTTTGGTTGATGAAGAAAAAGCTCGTGAGGAAAATCAGGGTTATAT
>JAGHHB010000017.1 GCA_017887885.1 Bacilli bacterium
AAAATAAAAGAATTAGAATCTTTTGATTATCAAACATTTCAAGATTTAATAGAGAAATATGGCAAAGAAAATATATATCAAGTATTTAAGAAATTATTAGAAACTAAAGATAAAAATGAACTAGATGAATTAAGAGAGAAATATAGTCTAGTATATATTGCAATATTAATAGACGGTAAAGATTGCTCTGATGAGAAGATTACGCAAATTATAAGTACTTTTGGGAAAGAAAACTTTATTGATTATTTTATAAACTTGCTTGAAAATAGTAAAGATCAAGATAGTGTTCTAAAACAATATAATAATATCTTTATATGGATTCAAAAATATTATGAAACTAAAGAAGTGGCTTTAGAAGAAGATGCTTTACAAGATAATAGTATCCAAGACTGTAATTCAGGAAGAGAATTTAAACCTTTAACTAGAGAAGAAGAAATATTCTACTTTAATAAATTAAATGAATTAAAAAATCAAATATCAATTGGAACTTTTAAGGATCATTGCTTCTTCTTTATCAATACTATTCAGGTTATCTTATCAGTTACAACGGATGATCAAATAAAAAAATTATCTACCATAGCAAGTTATTTGACTTCCCAAGAAGACGAACAGAAATTAATTAACCAATTTGTAGGAATATGGAAAAAAATAAATACAAAGCAAGGAAACAACATTCCCGCTATTGACATATTAAAAAATATTCTAAATATTGATATATATAACATAGAACCAATTTCTAAAACAACTATAGATCAACAGTTCAATTATATTAAGAATTATTTTGAAATACGAAAAAAAATTATTATGGCTAATCAAGGATTGGTTAGAACAATTTTATACAGATATTACCAATCCTATTTTATAAATAGTTTTGATGATTTATATGCTGAAGGTAATATAGGTCTTATGAAGGCCATTGAACTTTTTGATCCAATGCGTAGTAAATTTTCAACATATGCTTGTTTTTGGATCATTAGCATTATCAATAGATATCTTTGTAATTTACATTATCCGATTAGAACTCCAGTTAATATAGAAGAAAGCATTATGCAATATTCTAAAGCATCGGTAAAACTAACTTCACTTTTAGGAAGAGATCCAACCGATCAAGAAATAGCTGAATATTTAAATTGGGATATTGCAAAAGTTTTAAAATTAAAGGTATTTTATGATTTGAAAAGACTGTGTTCTCTGGATGCTCCATTGGAAACAGATAAAGGTAGTGGTGGTGTTACTTTACATGGGATTATTACCGATAGTGTTGATTTAGAAGAGACGGTTTTAGATAAAATAGCTGGCGAAGAATTATATGAACATTTAAATTTATTAAATGATAGAGATAGAACAGTATTAATATTAAGGTTTGGACTTAATGGTGAAGAAGAACAAACTTTAGAACAAATAGGACATACTTTAGGTATTACTAGAGAAAGGGTACGACAAATAGAGAAGGCAGCACTTTCTGAATTAAAAATAATTATAAATTCTTCTTCTGACAGTCCTGTTCGTCAGCGAAAGTGTTCTAAAAAAAAGACATTGTAAAATTTATAATTTATGAATTAGTTAAAAAAGGCAACTGTTAGTTGCTTTTTTTACAGAGTTATTGTTTTTTTAGAGATAATAAATTTAAATTAGAAAATCTATAATTACAAAAAATTGTTAGCTAGCAACACAACCTTATCTGTTTTCAAAAATTAATAAAAGTGATATAATTATTATGGAACGAGGTGTTTTATGCTAAAAATAGAAAATTTAATAGTAAAAGCAAATAATAAGATTATTCTTGATAAATTTAATCTTATCGTTAACGATGGTGAAATTCATGTTATTATGGGGCCAAATGGTGTAGGAAAATCAACTTTATCGAGAGTAATTATGGGTGATTATAACTATGAAGTTATTTCTGGTAATATATATTTTAACAATGATAATTTACTTCCTCTATCGACTGATGAAAGAGCTAAAAAAGGTATTTTTTTGGCCATGCAGTATCCTATGGAAATCGATGGCGTATCTAATCAAGATTTTTTGAGAACAGCAATCTCTTCTATTAATAATAAAAGAATTGGTTTATATGACTTTATTATAAAATGTGAAAAGGGTGCGGAAGAATTATCTATGGATAAAGATTTAATTCACCGAAGTTTAAATGTTGGTTTTTCAGGAGGAGAAAAGAAGAAAAATGAAGTTTTACAGATAAAACTATTAAAACCTAATTTTATTATTTTAGATGAACTTGATTCAGGACTTGACATTGATAGTCTAAAAATAGTAGGAGAAAATATTAAAAAATATAAAGATGAAAATCCCAATACTTCTATTTTAATAATTACGCATCATCCTAAAATATTAGAGTTTTTAAAGCCTGACTACGTACATATAATGGATAAAGGAAGAATCTATCAATCTGGAAATTATGAACTTGCTTTAGAAATTGAAAAATTTGGCTATATAGATAGGAAAAATATCTTAACTGTAGAGGATAAAAATGCATAAAATAAATGTAGTAAATAATAAAATTATCCCTTCTGATGATGATAGTATTATGATTGATAATGATTCTCTTATTTTTCTAGATAGCGGAGATTATGTTATTGAATATATTGAATGTAATAATATAGAAATTAATTTTAATATAAAGAATAATCTATGTATTCAATTATTTGAATTTTCCAATAATAATAGTATTTCTTTAAAAGCGACTTATAATTTAGATAAAAGTGCGTCTTTGATTATAAATAAATTTTATAGCAATGAAAATACTGATGAAACTGTCAATGTTTATTTAAAAGAAACTAAGGCTAATATTAAATATAATTTTTCTAGTATTGGCAATAAAAATGATAAATATAACATTAATATATACCATTTAGCGAAAGAAACTAGATCAGATATTTTTAATAGGACTGTTGCCCGAAAAGGAAGCATTAATGTCTTTGATATTAACAGCTATGTAGAAAATGGTGTTTGTAAATGTTTTTTAAATCAGAGTACTAAAATTATTACTTTAGGCAAATCTATTAATAAAATTAATCCTAATATGTTTATTGCTGAAAATAGTACTACCGCTACTCATTCGTCTGTAATTGGCAATATGAGAAGGGATGAGCTTTTTTATTTAATGTCGAGAGGAATTACTTATAAAAGTGCCATTAACTTGATAGTCAAGGGATTAATTATCTCTAATATTAATCCTAATATAGAAATGAAAGAAAAAATTTTAAATATTTTAGAGAAGCTAGGAGGTGAATAAATGCATAGAGAGGATTTTAAGTTGTTAGATAGTAATATTATTTATTTTGATAATGGAGCTACTACTTTGAAGCCTACATGCGTACGTGATGCAATAATTAAATATTATGATGAATATACCGCTAATGCACATAGAGGAGATTATACGATAAGTAATATTGTCGATAGTATGTATGAAGAAACAAGAGAAAAAACGAAAAATTTTATTAATGCTAAAGAGACATCTGAAATTGTCTTCACTAGTGGTACTACTAATAGTATGAATATGATTGTTTTTGGTTTTTTTAAGAATTATTTAAAAGAAGGGGACGAAGTTTTAATTACTTTAAGTGAGCATGCTTCAAATATTATTCCTTGGTTTGTTTTACAAAAAGACATAGGTATTAAAGTTAAATATATTGCTTTAAATAACGAAAATAAAGTAACAATAGAAAATGTTAAAGAGGCCATTAGTGATAGAACAAAAGTTATATCATTAGCTCATATTACTAATGTAATTGGGGATGAAAGACCTATTAAAGAAATTAGCCAGTTAGCACATAATAATAATATTTTATTAGTTGTTGATGCCGCTCAATCTATAGCTCATAAAGAAATTGATGTTCAAGATCTCGATATTGATTTTATGGCTTTTTCTGGTCATAAAATGTATGGACCAACAGGAATTGGAATATTATATGGGAAATTTGAACTTCTTGATCAAATGCTTCCTCTTAATTATGGCGGTGGTATGAATGCTTTATTTACAAAGGATGGATATGTTGAATTAAGAGAAATTCCAACACGGCTTGAAGGTGGAACTCCTAATATCGAAGGAGTACTAGGACTTAATGCAGCTTTATCATATTTAGAAGAAATTGGATTAGATAAAATCAATGCTTACGAAAAAGAATTAAAGAATTATTTAATAGCAAGATTAGAAAAATTAGATTTTATTGAAATTTATAATAAAAATATTGAAACAAATATAGTAACATTTAATATCAAAGGTGTATTTGCCCAAGATACTGCTATATATTTAGATAAATATCATATATGTGTAAGAGCTGGAAATCACTGTGCAAAAATTTTAAATAGTGTCTTTAATACAAGTAATACAGTTAGAATTAGTTTAAGTTTCTATAATAGTAAAGAAGAAATTGATTTATTAATAAATGTACTTAAAAATAGTGAAAATATATGGAAGGAAATACTATAATGGATAAAGATTTGAAAAGAGAAATTATTTTAGATAATTATCAACATCCAAATAAAAAAAAGGTCAGTGATAATAGTTATGTTAAGATTAATACAAGAAATGTAAGTTGTATTGATAATTTAGATATTTATTTAAAAGTTAGAAATAATATAGTTGAAGATATTACTTTTGATGGAGAAGCTTGTGTTATCAGTATTGCCTCTACTAATATTTTAATCAATATAATTATTGGTAAGACATATAAGGAAGCCATTGAAATTATTGATAATTATTTAAAAATGATAAACGAAGAAGAATATAATAAAGAGATATTAAAAGAACTTAATGTATTTGATGATACTAGTAAGCAACCATCTAGAATTAAATGTGCTACATTAAGCGCTTTAGGGATAAAAGAATTTTTAATAAAGAATGATTACTCATAACCACAAATATTAAGAAATCATTCTTTATTTTTTTAGTGATTTGTTTTGTAAAAATGTTGTAAATATATTTAATTTGTTTAACTTTTTTGATAAAATATTATTGTGGAAGTTTAGGTGGTAGTAAATGCAGGAAAAGATGAAAAAATTACTCAAAGAAATCAATATGAAAAATGATGGTTTGGAAAACTGCAGTATTGATAAGGTTATAGTTTATGATAATAATAAGCTTTGGCACTTTGTATTGAAAAATGACACAATTTTACCATTACATATATATAATGAACTTTTAAATAATCTTCAGTATACTTTTAGTGATATTAGAGAAATTATTCTCACTATTAATGTAGAAAAAACAGATGATAACTATCTGGATGATTATTTTGGTATGCTAATTAATAAATTTAGTAATGAAAGCTATAAATATAGAGTTTTTTTAGATAGAAAACTAAAAATTAAGGAAAATAATTATATATTTGAAGTTGATAATAGGGCTGAATATACTTATTTAACGGAAAAATTAGAATATATTAATTCTAAACTTAATAGTTATGGTTTTAAAAAAGGCGTAAAGATTATTATTGCTGAAGAAAAGGAAAAAGAACTATTGAATAAAATCGAAGAGGAAAAAGCAGCAGCATTTACTAATGTATCATTAAATGAAAAAGGATTAAATGAAACCAAAAAAGAGGACAAGAAATATTTTAAACCTAAAAAGGATACTAGTATAACACCGATTAAAGATATTTTATATGAAGTTGATAATATCTCTATTAGGGGACAAATTTTTGGCATCGATATGTTTGAGGCCAAAAGTGGTTATAAAATTATTACAATTAAAGTTACTGATAATAGTGACAGTATTTATGTAAAAATGTTTACTAAAGATGCAGAAGAATATGCTAAAATTAAGGAACTTTTAAAAGAGGGAGCTTGGTATAACTTTTATGGTAAAGTGCAAATGGACAAATTTGCTAATGAACTTACTTTTATTACTAAATATAAGGATATTGATAAAATAGATGGTCCTACTACTGAAAAAAGACAAGATGATGAAGTAGTTAAAAGAGTCGAACTTCATGCTCATACAATGATGAGTCAAATGGATGCAGTTACCAAAGTAGATTTAACCAAACATACATGCGAATTAGTATCTAAATGTATCGAGATGGGATATAGAGGTGTTGCTATTACTGACCATAATGGATGTCAAGCATTTCCCATTGCCTATGGTATTATTTCTTCTTATAATAAAAAACAGGACGATCCTAACAAGCATTTTAAAGGTCTTTATGGTACAGAGTTAACACTTGTTGATGATACGGTAAATATCGTCATTCGTCCTGACAACCGCGATCTTATCTCTTCAACATATGTTGTATTCGACACGGAAACAACTGGATTTAATGCTGGTGGTGGCGATACAATGATTGAAATTGGCGCAGTTAAAATAAAGGAAGGTACTATTATTGATAGATTTGATGAACTTATTGATCCTAAAAAACACATTCCTGATAAAATAACAGAACTTACTTGTATTACAGATGACATGGTTAAGGGAAAAGATGACGAGGAAACCGTAGTCAAGAAATTTTTGGACTGGGTAGGTGATGCTCCAATGGTTGCCCATAATGCTAAATTTGATATTTCATTCATTGAAATGGCTATGAAAAAATACAATTTAGGAGCATTTACTAATACAGTAATTGATACTTTAGAATTATCGAGGGCTATCGATACTGGTTATACTCGCCATAGTCTATCCGTTCTAGTGAAAAGATATAATATAGCTTGGGATGAAGAGGCACATCATCGAGCGGACTATGATGCCGAAGGAACAGCTCAAATATTTCATAAAATGATTACTAAATTAGCAAGGCAGAATTTTAATAGTATAAAAGATTTAGATAAACTAATAGCCAAAGAGGAAATTTATAAATTTGGAAGAACGTATCACTTTAATGCTATTGCTTTAAACCGAAAAGGACTTAAAAACTTATTTAAAATCATATCCCTTGCTAATACTACTTACTTATATAAAACGCCACGAATACTTAGAAGTAAATTAGATGAATTTAGAGAGGGGCTTTTAATAGGTAGTGGATGTTATGAGAGCGAAGTATTTATTGAAAGTCGTAGTAAAGAAGGAGAAGAATTAACTAACATTATTAATTTTTATGATTATATCGAAGTGCAACCACCAGAAGTTTATGGACATTTGATTCAAACTAGTGATTTTAAAAACGAGGAAGAAATTAAAAAACATATTGAGAAAATTATTAAAGCCACTAAAGAAGCGGGAAAAATTATCGTAGCAACTGGAGATGTCCATCATTTTACAAGGGAAGATAAGATATATAGAGAAATTATTATTAATCAAAAAGTACCTGGTGGTGGTAGACATCCTTTAGCCAAAAATAGTATTACTACTATTCCTTCTCAACATTTCAGAACAACAAAGGAAATGCTTGAAGATTTTGCATTTTTAGAAAAGGAATTAGCTTATGAAATTGTTGTTACTAATACTAACAAAATTCTCGATATGAGTGATGAAATTGAAGTTATTATTGATACTGGTGGTATTCCTTTTTCACCAAAAGTTAAAAGTGATGATGGGAAATCTTATTTAGATTGCCCTAGTGTAGTAACTAATTTAGTCTTTGATAGGGCCAAAGATTGGTATGGAGATAATTTACCACATAATATCGAAGAAAGAATAGCAACTGAACTATATGGAAATATTGTATATAAATGTTGGGATGAAAAAATAAAAGAAAATTATCCTGATATATCTTTAGAAGAAAGAAAAGAGAAAATATTTGAAAATCTACATACAACTTTAATAAATGGTTTTGATAAAGTCAAAGAATTAGTTATAGAATATGTAAAAAAAACTTGGCAAGATACTGATGGCGAACTCACTGATGAAAATGCCCAGAAAAAAATGAAAAAAGAACTGGGGGGAATTATTGGTGGAGGATTTGATTCAATATATTTAATTGCTCAAAGACTAGTTAAACATTCTAATGATGATGGATATCTAGTAGGATCAAGAGGAAGCGTCGGAAGTAGTTTTGTAGCAACGATGATGGGTATTACCGAAGTAAACCCACTTCCTGCCCACTACAGATGTCTCCATTGTAAAACCAGTATTTTTAAAGATGAAAATAATAATGATTTAGGAGCTACTTATTCATGTGGCTTTGATTTACCCAATAAAAAATGTCCTAATTGTGGAAATCTCCTTTATAAAGATGGTCAAGATATTCCATTTGCTACTTTTTTAGGATTTAACGCTGATAAAGTACCAGATATTGATCTTAATTTTTCAGACTTAAACCAATCTTCTGCTCATGAATATACTAAAGTATTATTTGGAGTCGATAATGTTTATCGTGCGGGAACAATTGGTACAGTAGCGGAAAAAACAGCCTTTGGCTTTGTTAAAGGATATTTTGAAGACAAAGGAATTCTTAATAAAAGAGACTGTGAAATCGAAAGATTAGCTATGGGTTGTACTGGCGTTAAGCGAACAACAGGACAACATCCTGGTGGCATTGTCGTTGTCCCCGATTATATGGATGTATCAGATTTCACACCTTTTCAATTTCCTGCTGACGATGTTAATAGTTCATGGCGGACAACGCATTTTGATTATCATGCTATCGAACAAGATTTATTAAAATTAGATATTTTAGGTCATTCTGATCCGACACAGTTAAGATTAATCCAAGAATTATCTGGAACAAATGTTTTGGATGTTCCTATGGATGATAAAGATACCATGAGTATTTTTACTTCAACAAAACTACTTGGCGTCACTAATGAACAAATTATGTGTGATACTGGAACACTTGGCATTCCAGAACTAGGGACACCTTTTACTATTAGTTTAGTACATGAAACAAGACCGACTACTTTTGCCGAACTAATTAAAATATCTGGTTTATCACATGGAAATGACGTATGGGTGGGAAATGCTCAAGAACTAGTTAGAAATAATACTATTCCTTTTAAAGACGTTATTGGATGTCGTGACGATATAATGGTTTATTTGATGTATCATGGGGTTGAACCGATTAAAGCTTTTAAAATTATGGAATTCGTACGTAAAGGTAAAGCTAGTAAAGATGCCGAAACATGGGCGAAACATAAAGAGATTATGGAAAAAGCAGGTATTGACAAATGGTTTATTGATAGTTGCTTTAAAATTAAATATATGTTTCCTAAAGCACATGCGGCAGCATATGTAATTAGTGCTTTTAGAATTGCTTGGTATAAAGTACATATGCCTGTTTACTTTTATGCTAGTTGGTTTTCTACTAAAGCTACTGATTTTGATATTGAAGCTATGATTAACGGATATGACGAGATAAAAAAGAACCTTATTGAAATTGAAAACAAGGGATTTGAAGCTTCTAATAAGGAAAATGGAATATCTGAATGTTTGAAAGTAGCTTTAGAAATGGCCGCTAGAGGAATAAAAATTGCTAAATACGATTTATATAAAAGTAAGGGTATAACTTTTTCTGTCGAAGATGATAACACTATTATTCCACCATTTAGGGCAATTAATGGCTTAGGAGAGGTTGTAGCTAGAAATATTGAAACTGAAGCTAATAAAGCTAAATTTATTAGTATTGAAGATTTTCAGACAAGATGCCGAGTATCACAAACAATTGTCGATAAAATGCGAGCAATGGGAATTTTCGATGGGATGTCAGAAACCAGTCAATTAAGCTTATTCTAGATTGATTTTTAAAAATATAACTTTATTTTAACAATATTTTTTGATAAAATTATTATAGAAAGACTTGGTGAGATGGATGAAAAAAATAATACTTGTCGATGGAAATAATTTACTTTTTAGAAGCTATTATGCAACTGCTTATACAGGAAATATCATGCGCAATAGCGAAGGTTTTCCGACTAATGGATTGTATGGATTTGTCAATATGATAAATAAAATTATTCATGAAGAAAAACCACAATATATGATGGTAGCATTTGATATAGGAAAAACATTTAGACATGAAAAATACGATAAATATAAAGATGGAAGACGAGAGGTACCTGAAGATCTTAAAATCCAATTTCCGGTCGCTAAAAAGATTCTTACAGCAATGGGAATAAAGTATTTAGAATGTTCTGGCTATGAGGCTGATGATATTATCGGGACAATATCATTATGGTGTGAAAATGATCCTGACTACGAAGCATTAATTGTCAGCAGCGACAAAGATTTACTGCAACTTATTAGTGAGGAGACAACAGTTAAACTTCTTAAAAGTAAAGAATATATTATGATGGATAAAAGCACTTTTAAGGAAACTTATGGCTTTGAACCACAAAATATGATCGACTTGAAAGCACTAATGGGAGACGCTTCCGATAATATTCCTGGTATCAAAGGAATAGGAGAAAAAGGGGCTATTAAGTTACTGCGGGAATATAATTGTTTAGAGGAAATATATAAAAATATTGAAAATATAAAAGGGGCAATAAAAACAAAATTGTTAGAAGGTAAAGAGGTAGCATTTTATAGTAGAGAATTAGTTACTATCTATAGAAATGTTCCTCTTAATGTTACTTTTGATGAAATGTTATATAAAGGGGAAAATAGCGATGAACTTATTGATATTTTTAATGATTTACAATTTTATTCGTTATTAAAAAATGTCCATATTGATAGTCAAAATAACGATATAAGCGATTTTAAAATTGTTACTAATATAAATGAAGTTATCATCAATGAAGATACCGCTATTTATTTAGATACAACTGAAGGTAATTATCATCAAGCTTCAATAATTGGTATTGCTTTATATAATAGTAGGAATTCTTACTATGTTACCTTTGATATTTTAAAAGATAATTTTTATATCTTAAATAATATTCATATTAAATATACCTATGATTTAAAAAAATTATTGGTTACAATGTATAAATATAATATAACTTTTGAAAATATTTCTTTTGATGTGATGATAAGTGGATACCTACTTAATTATAATGTAAAAGATGATATCTGTTATTTAGCGAAAGATTTAAATTATGATATTCCTTTTTATGATAAAAAAGTAACTTTAGACGATTATGAAAAGGCTAAAAGAAATGTGTTAAAAGCTCGTTTCATATATGAAATCAAAACTCGTTTTGATAAAGAAATGGAAGACGAAGGCGAAAGTATCCTATTTAAAACAATAGAAATGCCCTTAACTAGAGTTCTAGCTAAGATGGAAATTGAAGGTATTCTAGTTGACATAAAAATACTTAAAGAAATGGGCGAAGAAATCAAAACAAAATTAGAAGTTATTACAGAAAATATTTATAATTATGCAGGATGTCAATTTAATATTAATTCTCCAAAACAATTGGGTGAAATTCTTTTTGATAAATTAAAACTTCCTTGGGCAAAAAAAAATAAAATTGGCTATGTGACGGATATTGATATATTAAAAAAATTAGCTAATTATCCTATTGTTAGTAAAATTCTGGAATATAGGAGTTTATCAAAATTATACTCTACATATATTGAAGGCATTATTAATTGCGTTGGAGATGATAATAAAATCCATACGATTTTTACACAGACACTTACGAGAACAGGCAGACTATCATCAATAGAACCAAATTTACAAAATATTCCTATGAAAAGTGAATATGGTAGGCTAATTAGAAAAGCTTTTATACCTGAAGAAAACGCAATGATTATGTCGTCTGATTATTCACAAATTGAACTTCGAGTATTTGCTCATTTATCAAAAGTTAAAGATCTAATTGCGGCTTTTAATAATAATGATGATATTCATACAAAAACCGCTATGGATGTCTTTAAAGTTCAAAAAGAAGAAGTAACTAAAAATATGAGAAGACAGGCCAAAGCTGTCAACTTTGGTATTCTCTACGGAATTAGTAGCTTTGGACTAGCTGAAGATTTAGGAATTTCTGTAAAAGAAGCAAAAGAATTTATTAATAAATATTTTGAGACGTATCCAGGTGTAAAAGATTATATGAATAAAGAAATCGAAGAGGCTACAAAGACAGGTACTGTAAAAACAATTATGAATAGAAAGAGAATTATCGAAGAATTAAAAAGTTCTAATCACAATATTAAAAGTATGGGGCAAAGAATGGCTTTAAATACTCCCATTCAAGGATCAGCTGCCGATATTCTAAAAAAAGCTATGGTGGAGATTGATGAGGCCTTTAGAAAGAAAAAAATAAAGAGTAAAATGCTTTTACAAGTTCATGATGAACTTATATTCAATGTCTATAATGATGAAATTGACGAAGTTAAAGATATTGTTTATAATATTATGACAAATGTTTATCAGTTATTGGTACCGTTAGATGTCGATATTGAATTGGGAAATAATTGGTATGAAGCAAAATAAAAATTATTTCCCGGGAAATAATTTTAGAAATATTTTTTTGCAGAAAGGAAGGAAAAAATGCCAGAATTACCTGAAGTGGAAACAGTAAAAGAAGCTTTAAAAGAAAAATTACTTGGGAAAAAGATTATCGAAGTAAATGTTCTTTATGATAAAATTATAGCTTATCCTACAAAAGAAAAATTTATTATAAAAATACAAAATCAAGTAATTAATGACATAACACGAAGAGGAAAATTTTTAATCTTTGATTTGGATAAGTATTATTTATTATCACATCTTAGAATGGAAGGAAAATATTTTTTTAGACAAAAAGAAGAAAATATTTATAAGCACGAACATATTATTTTTAATTTAGATAACGAAGAACAATTAAGATATATGGATACAAGAAAATTTGGAAAAATGTATCTTATCAAAAAAGAAGATATTACAATGGTTGGTCCTTTAAAAGATTTGGGATTGGAGCCGTGGGACGACAAGCTAACTAGTAAATATCTTCTCGATAAATATAGAAAGAAAAAGCTTCCTATTAAAACTGTTTTATTAGATCAAAATATTATTGTTGGCATTGGTAATATTTATGCAGATGAAATTTTATTTCTTTCGCAAATTAATCCTTTAAAAAAATGTAATTTAATTACAAAGGAAGAAGCAGAAAAAATAATTGATAATACTAGGAAAGTTTTAGAAAATGCTATTAAAATGGGTGGGACAACCATTAGAACTTACAGTTCAGTAGATGGAGTTCACGGATTATTTCAAGAGGAATTATTAGTTCATGGAAAAGATCATGAAAAATGTCCTGTTTGTCGATCTGAAATTGAAAAAATAAAAATTGGCGGAAGAGGAACTTACTATTGTTCAAATTGTCAAAAAGAATAATTTACGATGATTTTACACTCATATGTAACCTATTTGGTTACATTTTTCTTTTTTTATTGACTAAAATAATTTAATATGATAGTTTAATCTTGGTGATATGATGAATGATGAACATTTTAGGAAGTCGCTGATCGAAATAACAGATAGTGGTCTTTTAAATGCGTTTATTAATGAAATATTTGGCTATAACTTGAAAGATGAACAATATATCTATATTCAATATAAAATTGTTCACAATAATATTGTATTAAATATGTTTGATAATAGCGATAGTAATAGATTTAAGGCCTTTATTTTTACACAAAATAGTAATTTAAAAGATAGTAAAGATATTAAATATATTGATATAAACCTTTGTTATAATAATTATAAAAAGAAAAAAATTCAAGATAAATTATGTTTAATTGGTGCACTTCTTGCAACTAAAAAGAACAATGAAAAAAAAGATATTATAAATAAACTATTTGATGACAATATAGCGAAAATACTACTTAAATACTTTATTGCTAAATAGCTTATAATTTTATATCTTTTATTATTGGTTTTATTTGATATTCTCTTTTTATTAAACTAGGGTCAATTTCTAAAGAGTAAATCTTTGTAGCCATTAGTTCTATATCTAAAATTTTAGATATATTTTTTTTATATCCTGTAATGATAGGAAGCGTTATTTCTTTTTTTATTTTATTTAAATATTCTTGTCCATTTTGAGAAAAACCTAATATACGAAGATAATCTAAATTGATTTTTTTAGCATCCTCTTTAGTAAAACCAATCAAAATATGCAGTAATATTCGTGATATTTTATTATAAGTATATCTTTTAGTTTTTATTTTCATAATTAAATCATTATAATCTTGTGCTACTTCTAAATATTTTAAAATACGATTTTCTATTCCCTCATCAACAGATTGATATCTTTTAATACTATTTCCCTCTAAAAGAATTTTATATTTTAAATATGGAAAATAGTTATTCATTGATAATTTATATAAATATTCTTCTTTATAAGGTATTAACTTATTAATAGAGGCATTTTCTAAAAAAGATTTTCTAATAGCAGTTGCCGAAGCTATTTTGCCTTTTACTTTTGTACTATGATAATCATTTGTTCTTGGAATATTTCTTATCGATATTTTCATTTTCTGAACAAACACTTCTCTAATATAGGCTAATGCTAATAGATCATTAGGTTTATCTATTCTTATTCCAATTAGATTTTCAATAGCTTTATTAGTAGCGGTAGGATAATTCATTCCCTTTTTTAAATACCTTTTTAAAACTTCGTTATATTTCTTATTTTCTAACTGAAATTTGGCAACTTTAATTATTTTATCTATAGAAATAGATTCTGTTCCAAATACCAATGTATCTATTTTTAATTCTTTTAATATTGCTATGGCACCTTTAGCAAAAATATCTGCTGATTGAGTGGCATAAACGAATGGTAATTCTAATACAATATCAATACCATAATTTAAGGCAATTTTTGTTTTATCCCATTTATTTAAAATGGAAACATCTCCTCTTTGTGTAAAAGAAGAAGATATGACAGAGACAATAATACTATCTGGATATAAATTTTTTATCATTTTTATTTGATATAAATGTCCATTATGAAAAGGATTATATTCTGCTATTAATCCAATGACATGCATATTTATCACCAAATATATAATATCATAGTTAATAAAATAATGCAAAAAACAAAATTATAGATTAGAAAAAATATATACTACTATATTGCGAATATTATCTTTTATATGTTATAATAAGCGTATATTATTTGAAATGAGGAAGTTGTATGTTTAATTTTTTGAATGTTTTTAAAGAAATTGTTATTGATGTTGGAAATGCTTATCCTAGTTGGAAGAATATATATAACATAGTTGGAAATGTCATTACTATACTACTTGCATATAAAACCATTTATTGGATAATTGGTGTTTTTTTTACAAGAAAATTCAAACCTGCTAAAAATAATCATAAATATGCTATACTTATTGCTGCCAGAAATGAGAAAAATGTTATTGGTAATTTACTTGATAGTATAAAAAAACAAGATTATCCGCAAGAGTTACTCACTGTTTTCGTAGTAGCAGATAATTGTACTGATAATACGGCAGAAATTGCGAGAAAACGGGGAGCTATTTGCTATGAAAGATTTGATGATGAACACAAAACAAAAGGTTTTGCGCTTCAATATCTACTGGAAAAGATTGAAGAAGATTATGGCAGAATGTCATTTGAAGGATACTTTATATTTGATGCAGACAATTTATTGAAAAAGGACTATATTTCACGAATGAATGATGCTTTCGATGCTGGTGAGAAAATAATTACTTCTTATAGAAACACTAAAAATTTTGATGAAAATTGGATTGCTTCTACTTATGCTCTACATTGGATTAGATCAATCAGAAGTAATCATCGAGCAAGATCAATACTTAGACTTGCTACAAATATACAAGGGACCGGTTTTCTTTTTGCAAATGAAATTGTCAAGAACGGTTGGAAATATACTTCTTTAACTGAAGATAGAGCTTTAACTGCCGATGCTGTAGCGCAGGGATATAAAATTTCTTATCAAGATGCTGCCGAATTTTATGATGAACAACCTACTAATTTAAAAGTTGCTTTAAGACAACGTACAAGATGGTCAAAAGGTCATTTAATGGCTTTTGTCGAAACAGGTCCATATTTACTAATGAATGTTTTTACAGGAAAATTATTCTTAAAAACTAAATGGCAAGAAAAAGAAAAAAGAAAAAAGAAAAAAAGTTTTAAGGATATTATTAAGGCAATTATCGAATCAATAAGACACCGTTTTGCATCTCTCGATACTTTATTACAATTAACGCCTTTTTCAGTATTTAATATAGTTAGATGGTTAATAGTCTGTGTTATAATGTATGGTTGTTACTGTTATAATATTGGTATTAATAATAGTAATTTATTTAGTGGTGGTACTTATTTGGCAAAATTACTTAGAAATCTATTTGAAATAAAAATTTCTTTTGATCCTGGTATTAATGCTCTGTTTGTAGGAATGATTTCTTCAATATGGCTTAGAATTTTTTATAGAATTGGTATGTATATTCAAAATATGTGGATGGCTATTTATCTATTTATTATTGAACGCAAGAGAATTAAAAAAATTTCTTTAAGGAAGAAAATTTTATACACTCTTACTTGGCCCACATTCGATATTATTGGCAGATATACTACATATGCAGCTTTATTTATGAAAGTAACATGGAAACCAATACCACATGATAGCAAAGTTACTATTGATGATATTAATCGAGAAAATAAATAATATATCTATTTAAATTATAATTAAAAAGATGTCTTTTAACCTATAAGAAAGATCTAAAAAAATTCTTATAGGTTTTTATATACAAAAAGAAGCCTTTTAGACTTCTAATATTTATATACCTTTATTTGTATTTTTTATGGTTTTAAAGTAATCATATTTTAAAGTTAAGTCATTTTTCCTTATTAAGTAATTAATATAATAGTTCTTATCTTCAAGTGTAATTTGATCAATGTATTTATTATTAGTTGCCACTCCTCCGTCAACATAGACTTGACCATCATACCAAGAATAATCACTAAAAAAGACATATCCTTTATAATTTTCTCCTAATGCATCACTTCCAATATAGTAATTTGGATGATACTCATTACCAAAGAGATTTAATAATGTTGGTAAAATATTTAATTGGGATGTTACTTCTTTAACATTCTTTTTAGTAAGACCTTTTTTCCAAATAAAGAATGGAGTTTTGTTTATTAAATTATTATCTGTTTCTTTATACTTATCTAAAATAGATTGATCAGATATTGTATATAAATAATGATCTGTAAATACTACTATTACAGTATTATCGAGAAGATTTTTTTCTTCTAATTTATTTATTAATAATTCAACCATATAATCGGTCTCTTTAGCTTGCCGACGGGCACATTCTTCTTCATTCATAGTGGGAAGAATAATATCTGATGCCAAGTGTTCAGCATTTTCTTCAGCTTTCATATCTTCTTCTATTAATATTTTGCAGACACCTTTTTCCGTAGTAAATGGCATATGACCAGAATACGTAATAATATAGTCGACAAATTTTTCTTCACTAAACATTTTTTCAGAAAAATCTTCATTTAAAATTAATTCTCGATCTAAAGTGTATGATTCATCATCATAAGTACCTAAATCTTTTAAGCCATAATAGTTATCATAGCCCCAATTTTTATAATTTGTTCCTCGTGAATAGTATTCACTTGTATTCATGTGAAAAGCGTTGACTTGATATCCTTCTTTTTTAAATAAGTTAGCTAATGAATAAGTAAATTCATTTTTATTGAATGAATAAGCATTTTGGGTATAAGAAAGTGGAGTTATAAATCCTGTATTAACTGCAAACTCAGAATTAAATGTCGAACCGCCACCATTATAATAAGAATAATGATTAGAAAAGTTAATTGAGTTATTCATGAGTTTATACAATGTTGGTGTATCTTCTTCAGTTAACAACCAATTGTCTATTCCTTCTAATTGAAGTATTATTAAATTATTATCTTTAAATAATCCTGTATATTTATTTTTATAATTATCTTCAGTAATACTATATAATTCTTCAAGAAAAGATAATTCTTCTTCATTATTTGTTTTCTTTGATTTTATAAAAGTAATATAAAAATTTCTAATTGTATATTCATATAATCCACTAATTCGCATACTTTTATTATTATCATTAAAACTTATATATATATTGCGGGGATTACGCCATGTACTCCATGTTAATTCTGAATCGGGACTACCTAGAAGAAAAGGTATTAAAAAATGAATAATTAGAAAAATAAAAAATATTTTTATAATATTCTTTAAATTAGTTTTTTGGCGTTTTGGAAAATATTTAATTCCTACTATAAATGATACAATTATAAGCAAAGAAGAAATATATACCCAAATATTGCAATTAATTATAGCATCCGCTATATATACTGATCCTTCACTTGTCATTGATAATAGACTAAAATCAAAAAATGAATCAGTCATTGAATAGTATATGTTATTTGTTAAAAAGATAAGAAAGAAAATAGAAAAAAATACTATATAATAAATCTTTCCTTTTCTTTTTTCTGTAAATAGACATATTCCCAAAAGTAAAACTAACCATAAAATTGTAAATAAATTAGGTACTATACTTAATACATGGAAGAATTTTATTTTATTACCTATTATTCTAGTAATAATATCCATAAGTATAAAGGGTAAAGATACTAATATTATATTATAATGTTTAAGAAAGAATTTTCTAATAAAAGAAAACTTTTCTTTTATTTTAAATTTTTTTACTACATTTTTCAAGACAATCACCATCTCCTCTTGATTATACTATATATTTATTTTTTTGTAAATAGACATATTTAAAGGAAAAAATTCCATAATTAAGGATTTTTTATTGTTATTTTTAATCTCATAGAATTAGTTTGAATAATTCAATAAAATTGTTTATTTTTTTCTTTTTTTTTGTTATAATCTATTATATAGAATAGAAAGAAGGGTTATTTATGTTTAAAGGAATAATTGCTATAACTAAAAATTATGCTATTGTAAAAATAGATGGTATTGTCAGTGACGATCTACTTAATCTAAATGTTATTTTCGAAGAAAATAATAAAAAAATTTTAGGAGAAATTGAAGAAATTATCAATGGCGAAGCAAAAATTAATTTTTTAGGAGAATTTCATAATAATAAGTTTTTTGATGGTATAATAAGAAAACCTAGCATAAATGCTTCTATTCGGATTATTAATGCTGACGAATTAAAAGAAATTACTGGAAATAATGATCAATATAGTATGACACTTGGACTTTCGCCACTTTATAATGATACTCCTATTAAAATAAATATTGATGATATGTGGAGTAATCATAGTGCAATATTTGGTAATACTGGATCTGGTAAAACCTATGGTGTAGCTAGAGTTGTTCAAAATTTATTTACTATGCCTAATTATATTCCTTTTAATAGTATTATGTTCATATTTAATAATACTGATGAATATGACAGTGCATTTAGCTCTATTAACAGATATAATCCTAATTTTAATTATAAGCTTTTTACGACTAATACTGATAGTGATAATAATTTACTTAAACTTCCTCTTTGGCTTTTATCAATCGATGATTATGCTAATATTTTAGATATCACTGAATATTCCCAAATTATGATCATTGAAAAAATGCTTATATATGTGTCTTTATTTTCGAAGAATGACGAAGAGAGTAATAAATATAAAAATCATTTAATTGCTAAAGCTATCGTTTCTGTTTTATATTCTAATCAGGTAGCGGCAAGAATAAGAGATCAAATTTTTTCTATTTTGACAGATTGCTATACAAAAGAATTAAATCTTGATGTTGAAATACCTGGTGTTGGTTATACGAGATCTTTTAGAAAGTGTTTTGATATCGATAGCAAAGGAGAATTTGTGGAAAGAATCCTAATTACAGAATATATTAATAAATTTATTGATAATAATATTGAATGGAAAGAAGAATACATTCCTACTTATTTTACAATTAATGATCTAGAAGTCGCACTTAATTTCACACTTATTTCAGAAGGTCTTTTATTAAATGAGAAATCATATAGTGAAGCAACAGCATTGAAAGTTAAACTTCATACTATTGCTAATAGTTCTATAAGAAAATTTTTTGAGGTCGATAATTTTATTTCAACAAGTGATTTTATATCTAATTTAATTTTAATTGGTAATAATAAAAGAGCACAAATTATTAACTTTGTTCTCGAAGGAATTGATGATAGATTAGCTAAAAATTTAGTAAAAGTATATTCAAGAATATTATTTAATTTTTTAAAAACACTTCCTGTAAGAGGAAGTATGCCCATACATATTATGCTTGAAGAAGCGCATCGATATGTTCAAAAAGATAATGATATCAATATTTTAGGATATAATATTTTTGAAAGAATTGCTAAAGAAGGAAGAAAATTTGGTGTTGTACTTGATTTAATTACTCAAAGACCGACTGAATTATCAGAAACTGTTATATCACAATGTAGTAATTTTCTAATCTTTAAGATTAATCATCCTAGCGATTTAGAATATATAGAAAAAATGGTTCCTAATATTAGCAGTGATGTTATTGAAAAGCAAAAATCACTACAATCAGGAACTTGTGTAGCTTTTGGTAAAATGATGAAAATTCCTATGATTGTTAAAATGCAACTTCCTAGTCCACCTCCTGAAAGTTCTAATGCTAAAGTTTTTGATAAGTGGATGGTACAGTGGAAAAATAATTAAAAAAACCTTTTATTTGATAAGGTTTTTTCTTTTTTTCAACTATATCAACAACCCTGTTGAAAAAAATATTAACACCTGTTATTTTATTTTATCAACAAATTTGTTGATATCTTTATTTTTCTTTTAATTATAAAGGTTTAAGTTGTTGATAAATTGTTAAATTACTTGTTATTATAAAAAAAAACTAGACAAAATTTATTTTTGCGTTATAATAATTTTAATGGGACTTTAAAGCAAGGAGGTTTGGGAATGAACACAGATATGTTATGGAATAATTTTTTAAATAAAATTAAAGAACGTATATCTCCTTTATCTTATGATACTTGGTTTAAAGATACTAAACTTTATAAAATTGAAAAAAATTTAGCTATTATTATTGTTCCAATGATTCTACATAAAAAACATTTGGAAGAAAATTATAAAGATGATATTGAAGAAATTTTTAATTCAATTACTGGTACTAATTTTATATTCCAATTTAAACTAGAAAGTGAATTATCAGATAGTTATGAAAAAAGTGAGCAAATTGTCAACGATCTTGGTGGAGTACCATACCAAAGTAGTGTTAGTGCCAATTTGAAAAGTGAATATACTTTTGATAATTTTATTGTTGGTGATTCAAATAGATTTGCCTTTACGGCCGCTAGAGCGGTGGCAGAAAAGCCTGGTAAAGCTTATAATCCTTTATTTTTATATGGCAAAAGCGGTTTAGGGAAAACGCATTTAATGCACTCTATTGGCAATTATATCATTGAAAATTCTAATAAAAAAGTACTTTATGTATCTAGCGAACAATTTGTAAATGATTATATTATGGCTGTTCGAAATAATGATAAAAATAGCTTTGAGAAAATAGATTCTTTTAAAAACAAATACCGTAATATTGATGTTCTAATTATAGATGATATTCAGTTTTTAGGCACTGCAACAAAAGGACAAGAAGAATTCTTTCATACTTTTAATCAATTACATGATTCTAATAAGCAAATAATTATTGCTTCTGACAGATCGGTTGATGATTTAAAAATGTTAGAAGACCGTCTAATTACAAGATTTAATTGGGGGCTTACCGCTAATATTACACCACCAGATTTTAACTTAAGGGTAAATATTATAAAGAAAAAAATATCACACCAAGAGGCTGCTGAAGATATTCCTATCGAAGTTATAGAATACATTGCTAATATTAATGATTCAGACGTTAGACAATTAGAGGGAGCAATTACAAGAGTGTTTGCTTATGCTCTAATGATGAATAAAGGAAAAGTTACTTTAGATGTAGCAGTTGAAGCTTTAAAAGATAGAATTAGTGATCGAAGTGTCTATAAAAATGACGTACATAGAATACAAAGAATCGTATGCGAATATTTTAAAATAGATATTGAAGATTTAAAAGGAAAGAAAAGAAGTAAAGATATAAATTATCCACGACAAATTGCTATTTATTTATGCCGAATTATGACAAATGAATCTTTTCCTAAAATGGGTACTTATTTTGGAGGAAGAGATCATTCTACTATTATTAGTGCTTATCAAAAAATAGAAAAAGATTTAAAAACAAATAGTCAGTTACAAACAGTAATTAAAGAACTAAAAAGTAGGATATAGTTGATAACTTTCATTTTATCAACAGCTACTGTGGAGAAAAAAACTTTATTAATAAAGAGAATATACTGGTTTTAAACAATATCAACAGTATAATAATAATAATTTATAGAAAGAGGATGATTATATGAAATTTATAGTAAAAAAAGAAATATTAATGGAAAGTTTAAATAATACAGCTAGAGCAATATCAACTAAAAATTTAATTCCTATTTTAACAGGAATTAAATTTGAACTAAAAAAAGAAGGTTTATATTTATATGCTAGTGACACGGATGTATCTATTAGGACTTTTATTTCTGCAGATAAACTTACTTGTATTGAAGAAGGTAGTATTGTTATAGGGGGAAAATATATTGTTGAAATTGTCAAAAAGCTTCCTAATACTGATATTACAATGGAGGTTATTGATGGTTACAAATTAATTATTAGTACAGACAATACTGAATTTAACTTGAATGGTATTAATCCTAATGAATTTCCTAATTTAGATTTAGATGAAACAAAAGAACCAATAGTTATTCATAATAATGTTTTTAAAGATATTGTTAATCAAACTGTCTTTGCTACTTCACAAAATGAATCAAGACCACTTTTAACAGGAATAAATTTTAGAATTATAAATGGAGAACTAGAAGTTTTAGCTACTGATTCTTATCGACTAGCTAGAAAATTAGTAACTATCGATAAAGAAGGAGATAGTGATATTAATATTGTTATACCTGGAAAGAATTTACTTGAACTTGTAAAAATGATTGATGATAATGGTACAATCGAAATGCATCTATTTAGTAATAAAATTTTATTTAAATATGAAAATATGATCTTTTTATCTCGTCTTTTAAGCGGTACTTATCCGACTACTTCTAGTATCATTCCAAATAGTTTTAATATTGAATTAGAATGTAATTTTAGTGATTTATTTAATATGATTGATAGGGCTTCACTTCTTACTTCAGATAGAGAAAAAAATACGATTAAGTTATCACTTGATAAAAATAAGTTGATGATTTCTTCTAATAGTCCTGAAATTGGTAAAGTCGAAGAAAAAATAGAAGTCATTTCTGATAAAAAAATTGATATTTCTTTTAGTGCAAAGTTTATGCTTGATGCTATTAAAAGTTTTAATCAAGATAAAATTCTTATTTGTATGAATAATGATAGTTCGCCAATTGTTATTAAATCACAAAAAGATCCTTCTTTAATTCAATTAGTTTTACCTATTAAAACTTCATAAAACAGCATTATTTTATATAGAAGATTTATTCTTCTATATTTTTTTTTATCTTGTCGACAATAATTGACTATTTTCGACAATTTATTATGCTTAAATATACACTACATATTTTTATATGTGGAAAGGGGGAATTTTGGTGAACGATTATATTATTAATGAAAATACTTTATGTTTTGCTCAAGATATGGATAATGATGACACTTTACTTGTAATCGAAAAAACGAAGAAAATAAATATCAAAATGAAATGTCTTAAATTTATTAATAAATGTTGTTGTTGCTATGGTTACTCTTATAATATGCAAAGACAGTTTGTTATCGATAAATTTAACTTTTATATTAAGACACCAATTATTGTATCTGAGTATAATATGTTTATTTTCTTTCCGACAGCTTCACCTCATTCAAAAGATTGTATATGGATTTCATATAATAATGTCGAGAGATATGTTAAAGAAAAAGATTATACAAAAGTATATTTTAAAGGCGGAAAAGTTTTAAATATTAACGCTAAATATACTACCATTGATAATCAAATTACAAAGTGCATTAAAATTGAAAGATACTTGAATAATTTGAAGATGAAAAGATAAAATTTCTATCTTTTTATCTTTTTTTTACTGTTATTTTATGATATAATTATATATGTACAGGGGTACATAAAATTAAGAAAGGTGAATTTATGAGTACAAAAAATGCTTTTAAATGAAAATTAAAAATATTAAGCTTAAAAATTATCGTAATTATGATGCTTTGGATATTTCTTTTAATGATAACTTAAATATTATAATTGGAGAAAATGCTCAAGGAAAAACTAATCTTTTGGAATCTATTTATGTACTTGCTGTTACTAAATCTTTTTTATCCGCTAGCGATCGAAATCTAATAAAGTTTAATAGTAAATTTTCTTTTATCAATGGTTTAGTTGAAAAGAAAGATTGTCTTACTAATTTAGAAATATTGGTTAATGATAATGGAAAAGTTGTAAAAATAAATGGTAAAGAAATTAAAAAATTAAGCGAATATATTTCACGAGTTAATGTAATAGTTTTTAGTGCTGAAAGTATAAGAATGTTAAAAGAGAGTCCAACTTCCCGCCGGAAGTATTTTAATATTCAAATCAGTCAAATTAACAGAAATTATATAAAAAAATTAAGCGATTATAATAATATTTTGAGACAAAGAAATGAGTATTTAAAGATAATAAATGGTAATAAAAAAAGTGACCAAGAATATTTAGATATTTTAAATACTAAATATGCTGAATTATCTGTTGATGTATATGAATATCGAAAAAATTATATTTTAGAAATTAATAAATATCTCGATAGAATTTTTAAGTCGATAGTAGGAGATGAACTTCATCTTAAATTGAATTATAGTTGTAATTTTATTAGCGGAGAAAAAGAATATTCTCTAAAAGATAATTTACTATGGAAACTTAAGGACAATTTTACTAAAGAATTGTCTTATAAAATGACTTTATTTGGACCAAATAGGGATGATTTTTATTTTACTTTAGAAGATAAAAACTTATCATTATTTGGTAGCCAGGGACAGATGCGAAGTGCAATATTAGCTCTTAAATTAGCTGAAGTACTTTTATTTAATACTAAAATAGGTGAAACACCAGTACTTCTTTTAGACGACGTTTTTAGTGAACTTGATATAAATAAGCGTAATAATATTTTAAAATATTTAGATAAAAAAGTTCAAACAATTTTGACGACTACTGATATTGAAAATATTAGTGAAGAGAGACGTAAAAATGCAAATGTTTATGTTATAAAAAATGGAAAAATTATTTCCCGGGAAATAATTTTTAAACAGGAAGGTGATGTAAATGAATAATAATGAACATTATGATGCTTCAGATATTCAAGTATTAGAAGGGCTCGAAGCCGTTAGAAAGAGACCTGGTATGTATATCGGAACGACCGATATTAAAGGTCTACATCATTTAGTATGGGAAATAGTAGATAATTCTATCGATGAAGCTTTAGCGGGATATTGTAATAATATTGAAGTAATTATTAATAAAGATAATTCTATTACCGTTAAAGATGATGGTAGAGGAATTCCTGTCGAAATACATCCTAAAACAAAAATGTCGACAGTAGAAACTGTTTATACAGTTTTACATGCCGGTGGTAAATTTGGTGGTGGTGGCTATAAAGTCTCTGGTGGATTACACGGTGTGGGAGCTTCTGTGGTTAATGCTTTAAGTAGTTGGGTTGAAGTTAAAGTTTATAAAAATAGTGAAGTTTATTTTATTCGTTTTGAAAATGGTGGTCATACTGTTCAACCTCTTCATATCATTGATAAATGCTCTCCTGATAGAACAGGGACAACTGTAACTTTTAAACCTGATTCAAAAATTTTTGATAGTGAAATATTTGATTATGATACTTTGAAGATTAGGATTAGAGAGCTTGCTTTTTTAAACAGAGGTTTATCTATTACACTCCGAGATGATCGCGATGATGAAGATACTACGGGAGAAAAGTTTTTATATGATGGTGGTATTAGTGAATATGTAAGATTTATTAATAATGGTAAGACACCGCTACATGAAGATATTATTCATTTATCTGGTGAAGAAGAAGGTGTTTTATTTGAAGTTGCCATGCAATATAATACTAGTTATAATGAAAATATTTACTCTTTTGTCAATAATATTAATACTCATGATGGTGGAACTCATGAAGAGGGGGTAAGAAGAGCTTTAACTAGAGTTATTAATAATTATGCTAGAAAAAATAATATTTTAAAAGAAAAAGATGATTCTTTAACAGGAGACGATGTAAAAGAAGGTTTAACTATGATTATATCTTGCAAGCATCCTAATCCACAATTCGAAGGACAAACTAAAGGTCGACTTGGAAATTCTGAAGTGAGAAAGTTAGCGGATAATGTTTTCTCACAAGGATTTGAAAGATTCTTATTAGAAAATCCTGAAGATGCCAAGATTATTGTTAATAAGGCTATTTTAGCATGTAGAGCCAGAAATGCTGCTCGCAAGGCTCGGGAGATAACGAGAAAATCTGATTTATCGACATCTAATTTTTTTGGAAAGTTATCTGATTGTAAAAGTAAGGATCCTAAAGTATCAGAGATTTTTATTGTCGAAGGAGATAGTGCTGGTGGCTCTGCTAAAAAAGGAAGGGATGCTATGACCCAAGCGATCTTACCTTTGAGGGGAAAGATCTTGAATGTCGAAAAAGCAAGACTTGATCGTGCCTTATCTAATGAAGAAATCAGAACTATTATTACAGCTTTTGGAACTGGTATAGGTGAAGAATTTGATTTGTCTAAATTACGTTATGATAAAATTATAATTATGACTGATGCTGATGTTGATGGTGCTCATATTAGAGTTTTATTGTTAACACTATTTTATAGATTCTTTAGACCAATTGTGGAGGCAGGTCATGTATATGCTGCTCAACCTCCGCTATTTAGAATTATGCACGGTAAAACAAGAAAGTATGTTTTAAGTGATAAAGAAAAAGAACTTTACTTGCAATCGTTACCAGAGAATATAAAGTCACGTGTAGAGATTGCTAGAATGAAAGGTTTAGGGGAAATGGATGCTGAAGAGTTAAATGAGACAACTATGGATATAGATAAACGTGTGCTTAAAAAAATAACTGTAGATGATTGTGTAACAGCTGATGCAATTTTTGCCAAGCTTATGGGTGATGAAGTTGAACCTAGAAGAAAATTTATTGAGGATAATGCAAGGCTTGTGCAAAATCTTGATATTTAAGGGTGGTGATTTTTAATGGAAAATGAAGAAAACAAATTAGATGTTCTAAAAACAGAAACTGAAAAGAGTAATTTTAGTGATCGTTTTCATGAAAGGGATAGTCTTTTAGAAAATAATATTGTTGAAGAAGTTAAAAATTCTTTTTTGGAGTATTCAATGAGCGTCATCACTTCACGTGTTTTACCAGATTTACGTGATGGTCTTAAACCTGTTCATAGAAGAATTTTATGGAGTATGTATAATTCTGGATATACTCCTGATAAACCTCATCGAAAATCTGCTAAAACTGTCGGTGAAGTTATGGGTAATTATCATCCACATGGCGATAGTTCAATATATGAAGCAATGGTTAGAATGGCTCAAGATTTTAAACAACGATATTTGTTAATTGACGGACATGGTAATTTTGGTAATATTGAAGGTGATGGTCCCGCAGCAATGCGTTATACCGAATCACGTTTATCTAAATTATCTTTAGAATTACTTAGTGATATTAAGAAAAATACTGTTGATATGATTAAAAACTTTGATGAAACTTTAGAAGAACCAGTTGTTTTGCCAAGTAGATTCCCTAATATTTTAGTTAATGGTACAATGGGAATTGCAGTTGGAATGGCGACTAATATTCCCCCTCACAATTTAGGTGAAGTCATTGATGGTTGTATTGCTTATATTGATAATCACGATATTGATACATTGGAATTAATGCAATATATTAAGGGGCCAGACTTTCCTACAGGTGGTATAATTCTTGGTAATTCTGGTATTCGAAAAGCTTATGAAACAGGAAGAGGCTCTATTACAATTCGCAGTAAGGCTGTTATTGAAGAAAGTAATAATCATAATAGTATTGTAATTACAGAAGTTCCTTATGGTGTCAGTACTATGGAATTAAAAAATAAGGTTGCTGAACTTGTCAGAGATAAAATAATTGATGGCATATCTGATTATCATACCGATTTAAAAAATGGTGTTAAAATAACTATTACATTAAAAAGAGATGCTAATCCTCAAGTTGTTCTTAATAACTTATATAAACATACTAACTTTCAAATTTCTTATGGTATTATCTTTTTGATGCTAGATGGTAAAAATCCAAGAACACTTGGTATTAAGGATATTATTTCCAAGTATATTGATTATCAAAAGGAAGTAATTATAAGAAGAACTAGATTTGATTTAGAAAAAGACGAGAAGCGCGTTCATATTCTGGAAGGTTATAAAATCGCTTTAGATGATATTGATGAAGTAATTAGAATAATTAAAACCGCTAATAGTGATGTTGAAGCTAAAAAGAAATTGATAGAAAAATTTGATTTCTCTGACCTTCAAGTTGATGCTATTTTGGAATTGAAATTACGTCGTTTAACAGGTCTAGAAAGAGAAAAAATTGAATCAGAATTAAAAGAATTATTGCTTGAAATTGCTGATCTTAAAGCAATTTTAGCATCAGAAAAAAAGATTCTTGATATTATAAAAAGAGAACTTCTAGAAATTAAAAATAAATATAGTGATGACAGAAGGACACATATCGATATGACTGCAGTGGAATATATAGAAGATGAGAGTCTAATACCTGAAGAGAGCATTGTTATTACTTTAACAAAAAATGGCTATATTAAAAGGCTTCCATCCGATACTTATAAAACACAAAATCGTGGTGGCATGGGCATTAAAGGTATGACTATTAATGAGGAAGATTTTGTTGAACATTTAATTAATTCTACTACACATGATTATATTTTAATGTTTAGCAATAAAGGTAAAGTGTATCGTATTAAAGGATATGAAATTCCTGAATATAGTAGACAATCTAAAGGCTTACCAATTATTAATTTGCTTAATTTAGATAAAGATGAGAAGATTACATCACTCCTTAAAATATCTAATAATGGCGAATATAAGTATTTAGTATTTGCTACAAAGATGGGTTTAATTAAACGTACTGATATTTCTGAATTTATTAATATCAGAAATAATGGTAAAAAGGCTATAAATTTGAGAGCTGACGATGAGTTAGTATCCGTTAAAAAAACAACTGGTGAAGATGATATTTTAATGGCTTCTTCTAATGGTCGAATGGTTAGATTTAAAGAAAATGTGGTAAGAGTACTCGGAAGATCTGCTGCCGGTGTTAGGGGTATTAATCTTGACGGAGGAGTTCTTGTTGATATGGAGATTGCAAATGCTAGTGAATATATACTTGTTATTACACAGAAAGGTTATGGTAAAAAAACTCCTACTAGCGAATATAGAATCACAAATAGAGGAGGAAAAGGTGTCAAGACTGTTAATATTACTGAAAAAAATGGCCCAATTGTTTCGTTTAAAACTGTTGATGAAAATAAGGATTTGATTATTATAACTGATTCCGGTATTGTTATTCGCCTCGATATAGATAAAATTTCTATTATGAGTAGAGTTACACAGGGTGTGAAATTAATTAATTTAAAGGAAAATAATGTAGTAACTTCGACATCTATTGTTGATAAAGAAAAAATAGAGACAGAGTAGATAAAATTAAATTAAAATTATTGACTAATGGATTTGGTCAATAGTTTTTTGTTTTATAAATTATTTTCCGGGAAATAATTTAACTCGAACAGTTGTTTGCTTTATGCATGCGTTTTAATTAATATTGCAATATTAATCAAAATATTATATAATGTATTCGATACAACATTAATTAGTGGAACCAAGTCAGGAACGGAAGTTAGCAGCTTTAACACTTAATTAATGTGTGTATCTTTTTTTATTTAAAATGTATTTTATATTATATGGATAGATATAAACTAAATTAAAAAACATGTTCCACGTGGAACATAGAAATATATAAAACTTGAATAATTAGTCTTAATACGAAAGATATAAACTAAAATAATAAATAATGTTTCACGTGGAACATAGAAATATATAAAACTTGAATAATTAGTCTTAATATGAAAGATATAAACTGAATTAATGAATAATGTTTCACGTGGAACATAAGAACATATATTGTTTAAAGTAATTTTATGTGGTAGTATTTTTCTTAATGGTGGTAATAATGGAAAATAAATATTTAGAAATAGCAATTAAACAAGCAAAAAAAGCATACAAGAAAAATGAAATCCCTGTTGGATGTGTAATTGTTAAAAATGATACAATTATATCATATGGATATAATTGCAAAGAAAAAAGAAAAAAAGCTACTATGCATGCTGAAATTGTTGCCATAAATAGAGCTTGTAAAAAATTAAAGAGTTGGCGTTTGGATGACTGTGTATTATATGTTACTTTAGAGCCCTGTATGATGTGTCTAGGTGCTATTTTTGAAAGTAGAATTAAATATGTTTATTTTGGAACAAAATATAAAGGCAAACAAATGTTTGATTTAGGAGAATGTCATAATATTACTTTTATCGATTTAAAAAATAAAGAATGTGCAAAACTTTTAACGAATTTTTTTACTAATAAAAGAAAAAAATAATTTTTTTGGAAGTTTTATGTTATAATACTATATGAGATGAGTGGTGGTCATTAATGGCATATTTGGCATTGTATAGAAAATATAGACCCAACAGTTTTGATGACGTTTTGGGACAAAATAAAGTAGTTGCTGTGATAAAGAATGCTATTATTAATAATAAAGTTTCTCATGCTTATTTATTTAGTGGTCCGCGTGGTACAGGAAAAACGACTGTTGCTAAAATATTAGCGCGACTTGTCAATTGTGAAAGATTATCTAGTGATGGTAAACCTTGTGAGAAATGTTTTAATTGTATTAATTATTTAAATAGCAATGATATCGTAGAAATTGATGCTGCATCAAATAATGGTGTTGATGAAATTAGAGAATTGATTGATAAGGTTAATTTAGTTCCTAGTAATGCTAAATATAAGATTTATATAATTGACGAAGTTCATATGCTTACGAATCAAGCTTTTAATGCCTTACTTAAAACTTTAGAAGAACCGCCTTCTCATGTTATATTTGTTTTAGCAACTACTGATCCGCAAAAAGTACCTTTAACTATTTCTTCTCGCTGTCAAAAATTTCAATTTTCAAAAATAGATGACATGTGTATTGTGGAGCGCTTACAAAAAATTGTTGCTTTAGAAAAGATTAATATTGATGAAGAAGCTCTATTTGAAATTGCTAGACTTTCTGATGGTGGAATGCGCGATGCTATTAATATGTTAGACCAATTGGCAACATATGAGAGTGGTCAAATTACTCTTGATGAAGTTCATATGGTTGCTGGTTCTGTCTCATATGATAATATATTTAATTTAATGGAAGCAATAAAATTAAATAACAAGATAGCAATAATTAATTTTATTGAAGAATTTGATAAAAGCGGAAAAGAACTAAATAAATTTATTCAAGAATTAATTGTCTTTCTGAAAGATGTTATTTTATTTAAAAGTACAAAAAAATTAGAAAAAGGCGAAGTTAAAAGAAAGAATATTATGTTAATTGATGAGTTATATAACGAACATGATTTGTATAATTTTATTGAGGTTCTTAATGAAACAAGTAATAAAATAAAATTTTCTTCACATGGATCAATTATTTTTATGACTACTGTGTTGAAATTTTCTGATAATAATTTTAAAGAAACAAATAAAATTATTTCCCGGGAAATAATTTCATTAGTGGAAACAGATGATGAGAATTTAAATGAAAAAAATATTTCCCAAAAAATAATTAATAAATATTCAATAGGAAGAGATGAAATTGGAGTTAGAATAAATAATTCCTTTGCAACTGCTTCTAAAGAATTTTTAAAAAATATAAAAAATGACTGGTATAAAATAGATGATTATATATCCGATGATGAATTTTCTGTAGTTAGCGGTCTTCTTAAAGATTCCCTTCCTGTAGTGGGATCTGCACAATACTTGACAATTGTTAATAAATTTGATTCGATTGTCGAGAGAATTAATGAAAATATTACATTGACAGAAAGACTGTTAAAAAAAGTTTTTAATTATGATATGATAATTGTTGCTATTAATGATATTACTTGGGAAGAAGAAAAAAATAAATATATTACAAATATAAAGAAAAATATTAAATATAATATAATTGAATTACCTGAAAAAGAAGAGCAAAAAAAAATTAAAACATCAATTGATCATCTTGCAGAAATGTTAGGTGAGGATATTATTGAATATAAATAAAGGAGCGTGTTAAAAATGAATATGCAAAATTTAATGATGCAAGCAAAAAAAATGCAAAATGATATTGTTAAAATTCAAGATGAATTAGAAAAGAAAACATACGAAGGTAAATCACAGATGGTTACAATTTTAATAAATGGTAAAGGCAAAATTTTATCAGTAAATATTGATGATTCTATTTTTACTTCTGAAGATAAAGAAGTTTTAGAAGATATGATTTTGATTGCAATAAATGATGCTTTAGAAAAAATGAATACTGATAAAGAAGAAAAGCTTGGAAAATATAGTAAAATGTTTAATGGTTTAATGTAGTTTATGTATCCAGAATGTTTAAAAAAAGTAATTGAATGTTTGAAAGATTTACCAGGAATAGGTGATAAAACTGCTGAAAGACTTGCTTTTTCTTTGATAAATTTTAATAAGGAAAAACTTACTTTATTTTCTGATGCTATTTCTGATTTGCGTGATAAAATAACAAATTGTTCTATTTGTGGCAATATAACTGATAGCGAAGTATGTCCTATTTGTCAGGACCTTAATAGAAATGATAAGGTTCTATTTGTAGTGGAAAAACCAAAGGATATCTTACTTTTTGAAAAACTTAATATTTATGATGGGAAATATCATGTTTTAGGAAATTTAATATCCCCTTTAGAAGGAATTGGCCCTGAAGATATTAATCTTGATAGTTTAATTAGTAGAATTAAAAATTTTCATGTCGAGGAAGTAATTTTAGCTTTAAAACCTTCTATTGAAGGAGAGACTACTATGCAATATATAAAAAAAATATTAGAAAGTGTTGATGTCAAAATTACGAAGATAGCTACTGGAATACCAGTTGGTACTGATATGGAATATATAGATGCTATGACATTAGAATTTGCTCTTGAAGGAAGAAAAGACATATAAGGATATTTAACTCATATATTTTATTGGGTGAAAATATGATAAAAAAGGGATTGTCTTTAATTAAAAAGTTTGTATTAGCAGTTTTATTTATGTATGGTTATAATGTTATTGTATATCCCATTAATACGACTATTCCAATTAATATTTTGACAATTTTACTTGTTACTTTTTTTGGATTTCCAGCTATTATTGGGTACTGTTTATTTTCTATCTTTACTTTTTAAAGAGGTGTGAAAGAATGTTGGATACTTATAAAGAAAAACAACCTATTGCTTATAATATTTTAGTGAATGCTATTAAGTTGGAAAGATTATCACATGCATATTTATTTAATGCTAATGGTTGCGATGATGTCTTTGATATTGTTCTTTCTTTTGCAGTAGAAATTATTTGTCATTATAATAAGTTAAATGATAAAAAAAATATAATTCAAAAAATAAAAAATGGAAACGATCTTGATGTTAAAATTATTGAACCTGATGGATTATGGATAAAAAAAGAACAACTTGTTGATTTGCAACATGAATTTAGTAAAAAATCTTTAGAAAAAAAGAAAAAAATATATATAATTAAATCTATAGAAAAAATGAATGTACAATCTGCAAATTCGATACTTAAGTTTTTAGAAGAACCAGTAGATGAAATTATTGCTATTTTAATTACTAATAATATTAATTTAGTTTTGCCTACAATTATTTCTCGTTGTCAAATTCTCGAACTACAAAAAAATATATCTGGTATAGCTGACAAAAAAGATTTTTCCTTATTATTTAATGAATATAAAATTTGTTTAGATGAGAGTAATAAAAAGAAGTTTATTGATGATGTTGGCAATTTTATTGTTTATTTAGAACAAAACGGTCTTGATGTACTTCTTTATGTAAAAAAACTATGGCATAATGTCTTTAAAGATAGGGAAAGCAATCTTTTAGCGATTGAAATTATGATTAATATTTATTTTAATGCTTTAAAAGTTAAAGCGGGTTTGAATACAATCAACTTTAGTGATATGGAAGATAAAATAAGAACTATAAATGATAATAATAGTATAGAAAAAATAATTAAAAAATTAGAGTGTTTGGATGATGCTGAATATGGATTGAAGAGAAATTTAAATATTAATTTGCTTATTGATAAACTTATTTTAAATATGTGTGGTGATATTTTATGGTAATTGTTGGAATTAAAATAAATGATATAGGAAAGATTTCTTATTTTGATAGTAATGGTTTTCGTTTAAAACAAAATTTGACAGTAATTGTTGATACTGATAGGGGACTTCAATTTGGGAAGGTAGTGGAATTAAATGTTCCTAAGGATGAGGATACTATATATAAGAAAGTTGTTAGAGTTGCTACAAAAAAAGATTATTTACAGTATTTAAAAAATAATAGTGATGCTGAAAAAGCTATTATTAAATGTAAGGAATTGATAAGTAAGAATAATCTTAATATGGCTATAATTGATGCCAATTATAATTTTGAAAGAAGTCAATTACTTTTTAGGTTTGTTTCTGATGAAAGAGTTGATTTTAGAAATTTAGCTAAAGAATTAGGATCTAAACTCAAGACGAGAATTGAACTTAGACAAATTGGTATTCGCGATAAGGCGAAAGAAATTGGCGGAATAGGACCTTGTGGTCGTTTTCTTTGTTGCAATACATTTTTGACAAATTTTAATACTGTGTCGATAAACATGGCTAAAAATCAAGGGTTAGCGTTAAATCCTTCTAAAATTAATGGTGTATGTGGAAGACTTCTTTGTTGTTTGAATTATGAAAATGAGCAGTATAGTGCTATTAGAGAAGAATTACCAAAACTTGGAGAAAAGATTACTGTAAATAAGATAGAAGGGAAAGTAATCTCAATCGAACCTTTACGTTCTAAATACAAGATAATAACTGGCAACAATGAGATTATTGATGTCGAAAAAAATGATAGTTAGAAATAGATTATTAGAATTTAAAGATACGTATATTTATCAAGATACTAAATATTTTAAAATGTCATTAGATTCGGTTTTATTAGCAAACTTTGTGACAATAAATTTGCGCGATAAGAAAATTCTTGATATTGCTACTGGAAATGCGCCTATTCCTATGCTTCTTTTTTATCGAACAAAAGCTCAGATTTATGGTATCGAAATTCAGAAAGAAGTATATTTATTAGGAAGAATTTCTATTAAGGAAAACAAGATGAACAGCAGAATATCTTTAATTAATGACGATGCTCATAATTTACCTAATATATTTAATGCTGAAAGTTTTGATGTTATTACTTGTAATCCGCCGTATTTTAAAAATATTAATAGTAAATTTCAAAATAATAATAAGATAAAAGCTATGGCTCGCCATGAAAACATGTTAACTTTAGAAGATCTTTTATTAATTAGCAAAAAGATGCTTAAAAATAACGGGAGGATTTCTTTTATTCACCGGACAGAAAGATTTGTAGAAATAATTGAATTGATGAAAAAATATAATCTTGAACCAAAAAGATTAAGATTTGTTTATTCTAATAATAAAAAAAATAGTGAACTATTATTAATAGAGGGAATTAAAAATGGTAAACCAGGTCTTAAATTACTATCTCCCTTATTTATTTATGACGAAAATGGAAAATATACAAAGGAAATAAGAGAAATGTTTGGAGGGCGAAATTCATGATCCAGTCGAGTTACGATGAACATGCTACTTTATATTTAGTATCAACACCAATTGGTAATTTAGATGATATTACTTATCGTGCTGTTAAGGTTTTACAAGACGTAAGCGTAATATTCTCCGAAGATACGAGAGTTACGTTAAATTTACTTAATAATTTTGAGATTAAAAAAAAGTTAATTTCTTTACATGAGCATAATGAAGACACAGTTAAAGATACTGTTTTGAGTTATTTGAAGCAAGGCCTTTCAGTAGCTTTAGTGACAGATAGAGGAACACCTATTATTAGTGATCCTGGTTTTAAGACGGTAAAGTATGTCATTCAAAATAATTATAATGTAGTGGCAATTCCTGGTGTAACAGCTTTAATACCCGCACTTATTACTTCTGGTATTGCTCCTAAACCTTTTTTATTTTATGGATTTTTGAGTAATAAGGATAGTAGAAAAAAAGAAGAATTAATAATGTTAAAGGATTATCGTGAAACAATAATTTTTTATGAAGCTCCTCATCGAATAAAGAATACTTTAAATTTAATGTTACAAGTGTTGGGAGATCGTGAAATTAGTATTTCCCGAGAAATTACTAAAAAATTTGAAACTATCTATCGTGGAAAAATTTCTGATATTATAGAAATTGTATTGGAAAAAGGTGAATTTGTTATTATTGTCGAAGGTTTTTCTGGTAAGATAATAAATAATACTTCTTTATCTATTAGGGAGGCTGTCGATTTTTATATTAGTGAGGGATTAGATGTTATGAATTCGATTAAGCGTGTGGCTAAAGACCGCAATATGGTAAAAAATGATGTTTATATGGAGTATCATAAGGGGGATCATAAATGCGATTGATTTTTGGTTTAGGTAATCCGGGAAAAAGTTATGAAAATACTCGTCATAATGTAGGATTTTCTTTAATTGACTTTATTGCTAAAAAGAATAATTTAACTTTTAAGAGCGATAGAAAATTTAACTCTTTGTATTCAGAATATTTTGTTAGTGGAGAGAAGGTTTTATTGATAAAACCTTTGTCGTATATGAATTTTTCTGGTACAGTTGTTAAAAAGTATGTTCAATTTTATAATGTTGATATTAAAAGTATTTTGATTATTCAAGATGATTTAGATATGAAATTAGGAAAAATTAGAGTTGCTTTTAATAGTTCAAGTGGTGGTCATAACGGGATTAAGAGTATTATAGAAAATCTAGGAACAAAAGAGTTTTTAAGATTGAAAATTGGTATTTCTAACAATAAAGAGATCGATACTAAAGATTTTGTTTTAGATAATTTTAGTGTAGAAGAAAGATTAGTGTTAAATAATTCTTATTTAAAGTTAGAGAATATTGTTGATGATTTTATAGTAATGGATATTAACAATTTAAAGTGTATTTATAACGGAAAAAACTAGTTTTTAATTTTTATTCAATCATAAATATTAAATTGATAATTGATTAATGTTGTGGTGTAGTTTTTTATTTTTTAGGAGGAATAGTGATGAAATTTTTTGATAAATTATTTGCGGTTGATTTAGGAAATAATTATTTAATATCGGGATTGAATAAAGAATTAAATATTATTTATATTTATGAATACTTTATTAGTAAAAAAGAAACCATTTTAGTGGTTATTAATTCTCTTTATGAAGCTGATGATATTTACAATAGACTTTTATGTTACACGGATAAAGTTTTATTTTTTCCTATGGATGATTTTATTGCTAGTGAAGCTACTTTAATTAGTCCTGAATTAAAAATAGAAAGACTAAATACATTAAACAAGTTATTAGATAAAGATAATTATATTGTCGTCACTAATTTGATGGGAGTACTTAGATATTTACCTAGTAGAGAATTGTATAATGAAAAGGTTATTAAAATAGCAAAAAATACTGAATATGATAGAGAAATACTTATTTCTCATTTATATGATCTTGGTTATGAAAAGGTTCCTATTGTTACTAAAACTGGTGAAATGGCTATAAGAGGATATGTTATTGATATTTTGCCTATCGATTTTGAAAATCCTATTCGAATTGAATTTTGGGGAGATACGATTGATAGTATTAAATATTTCGATTTAGAAAGTCAAATGTCTAATTATGAAACAGATAAAGTTTCAATATATCCATTTACTGAATTTTTGATAGATACAGAAGGAGTAAAAGAAGATCAAAGGAAGCAAAAATATTTACTTAACTATTCTAATGATGTTGGTGGTATTTGGAATTATTTTAGTTCTTTTACTTTGTTTTTCTATGATTACAATCAAATTGTTTCTAGTTATAATTTGCTTAGGGAAACTATTATTTCATACGATAATGAGTTAAATGATAAAATAAAAACTAATTATATGTGGGATCTTTCTGATATTGATATTAAAAATACTATTTATATTATGGATATTGATAATTTAATTGATGTGAAATTACGAAAAAAATATAATTATTTATCTTTTAATATTGATAATTACTGTGGAAATTTTGAAAAAATTAAATTGGATATCGAAAAATATTTGAGTCAAAAGAAAACGATTATTTTTTGTCTCGAAAATAATAATGTTGCTAAAAGGGTGATTAATTATTTAGATATAATGGATAATCTTATTCTAACTGATGAGAATAATATTATTTTAGGTAAAGTTAATATTGTGAATAAATTTATTCATCATGGGTTTATTTTAGATAATTATGTTGTTATTACTGCTAATGACTTATTTGGCAAAGTAGAGAAGAAAAAAAAGGTCATTAATAAATTTAAAATTGGTACGAAAATTAGTAATATTAATAATTTGGAAAAAGGTGATTATATAGTACATATTGATCATGGTATTGGTAGATATGTAGAAATTTGTACTTTAATGAAGAATGGGTTAAAAAAAGACTACATTAAGCTTATTTATGCAGATGATGATATTCTTTATTTGCCAGTAGAAAAGATTGATAAAATTAGTAAATTTTCAGGTAATGCCGATGCTATTGTTCGATTAGATAAATTAGGAAGTGATAATTGGGAAAAACGAAAAGAGCGGGTTAGAAAACAACTTAAAAATATTGCTAATGATTTAATAAAAATATCTGCAGAAAGAGAGGCTATGAAAGGATTTTCTTTTTCTAAAGATGATGAAAATCAGTTATTATTTGAGAGTAAATTTAAATATGAAGCAACTTTTGATCAAATTAGAGCAGTAGAAATGATCAAGGTCGAAATGGAAAAGGACAAACCTATGGATATGTTATTGTGTGGTGATGTTGGCTATGGAAAGACAGAAGTAGCTTTTAGAGCTATTTTTAAAGCAGTCAATGATGGAAAACAAGTTGCTTATTTATGCCCTACGACTATTCTTTCGGCTCAACAATATCGTTCGGCTTTAGAAAGATTTGCTGATTTTCCTGTTAGTATGGCCCTACTTAATAGGTTTACATCTTTAAAAGAAGAAAAAATAATTCTTGATAAGATAAAAAATGGAAAAGTAGATATTCTTTTTGGAACACATAAAATTCTTAATGATAAGATAGAATTTAAAGATTTAGGGCTACTTGTTATAGATGAGGAGCAGCGGTTCGGAGTTGTGCATAAAGAGAAAATTAAACAATATAAAAATAATATTGATGTTCTTACTTTATCAGCAACACCAATTCCTCGAACTCTTCAAATGTCAGTATCTGGTATTCGAGGCCTTGCTCTTATTGAAACACCTCCTGAAAAGAGAAGACCAATTCAGACTTATGTAATGCCCGAGAGTAAAAATATTATTAAAGATGCTATTTATAAAGAATTATCACGGAATGGTCAAATTTTTATACTATATAATAATATAAATAAATTAGATTTTAAGTTCAGTGAAATACAAAGCTTAGTTCCCGAAGCTCGTATTAGATATGCACATGGAAGAATGTCTAAAATTGATCTTGAAAATATTATGAATGATTTTATTAATTATGAATTTGATATTTTGTTATGTACGACTATTATTGAAACAGGTATTGATATTCCAAATGTTAATACATTAATTATTTTAGAGGCTGATCATTTTGGTTTATCGCAACTTTATCAAATAAGAGGTAGAATTGGAAGAAGTGATCGAATTGGATATTCCTATTTGATGTATAGCGGAAAAAGAGAACTTACAGATTTAGCTATTAAAAGACTTAATACAATCAAAGAATTTACCGAACTTGGCAGCGGCTTTAAGATTGCTATGCGTGATTTATCAATACGGGGTGCGGGAAATTTACTGGGAAGTGAGCAATCGGGATTTATTGATAGTATAGGTATAGATTTATATCTTAAAATATTGAAAGAGGAAGTAGATAAATTAAAAGGTATTAAGGTCGTTTCAGAAACAACCGATAACAGTAAGCCTCTACTAGAAGTAGAGACGCATATATCAGATAATTATGTTCCTGACGATGAAGTTAAAATAGAAATTCATAAAATGATTAACGAAGTTAAATCTTTGAATGATATTGAAATAGTTACCCAGAAATTAGAAAATAGATTTGGCAAAATTAATGATGAGTTGCTAATATATATGCATGAAGAATGGTTTGAAAAACAGGCTAAATTGTTAGATGTAGTAGATATTAAACAAAATAAGATTTTTGTAGAAATTATTTTATCATCAAATATTTCTCAAAAAATTGATGGCGAAAAGTTATTTTTTATGGCCTACGATATTTCTAAAAGTTTCAAATTTTCATATAAAAATAATAAAATTCATATTTTAATTGATATAACTAAATTAGATAAACATTTTATCTTTTATCTAAATGATTTATTTTCTAAAATATTAGAAAACTTAAGTCATTAGAAATAAACTTAATTTCTTTCTTTTTTGTATAATTCTTGGCTATTTTGACAAAATAGTAAAGAAAGTATAGGTGATATTTTGAAAACGACAGGTGTTATCAGAAGAATAGATGAACTTGGAAGAATAGTTATTCCAAAAGAAATAAGAAAGAATTTGAGGATTAAAAATGGTGAGAATATCGAAATATTTTTAGATGGTGATGCAATCATTTTAAAGAAATTTTCTCAAATTGAGAGTTTAGAGAATGTATCAGTAGATTATGTTGAAGCTTTTAATCAAATTATTCATCATAATATCATTGTTACAGATCGTGATAAAGTAATAGCGGTAGCGGGTCCTTTAAAGAAAAAGTATCTTGGTAAAGAAATTAATGAATTTACGGAAAGATCGATAGAAAGAAGAGACAGTTTTTCAGATAAACAAAAAAGAAATTTTAAAATAATTGAAGATGAAGAAGAGATGGGGTACTTTTCATTTGCGTCAATTGTCGATAATGGTGATGCCATTGGTAGTGTTATTATTATTTCAACGGATATTCCGATTACGGATATGGAAGATAAGTTGGCAATTGTACTTTCTAAATTACTTAGTAAACAATTTATAGATTAATTAAAATATTAAATGATATTTGATAAAAGAGCATTGAGATAATCTTGATGCTTTTTTTGGCATATATTTTGCACAAATGTATTGAAAAATTTTTGATAATATGTTAGACTGCTTTTATAAAAGAAAAAAAGAAATTTAATGTAGTGATAGTGTTTCTTCTTGTAATTTAGACTTAAAAAAAATTATTTTATTTGGTATAAAAAACAAAGAAAGGTGATAAAGATGGATAAAAAATTTTATGTTACAACGCCTATATATTATCCTAGTGCTAATTTTCATATTGGTCATTGCTATACGACGGTAATTGCTGATGCTATTGCTCGATATAAGCGTTTAATGGGTTATGATGTATTTTATTTGACAGGAGCTGATGAGCACGGCCAAAAAATTCAAAAAAAGGCTTGTGAAACAGGTATTAGTCCACAGGAATATGTTGATGAAATTGTTTCTGATGCAAAAGATTTGTGGAAAAGGTTAAATATTAGTTATGATAAATTTATTAGGACGACTGATCAGCAGCATGTAGTTTGTGTGCAGAAAATTTTTAAAAAATTGTATGATCAGGGAGACATTTATAAAGGTCAATATAAGGGGCTTTATTGTACTCCATGCGAGTCTTTTTGGACGGAAACACAATTAGTTGATGGCAGATGTCCTGACTGTGGTAGAGAAGTTATAGAAGTATCAGAAGAAGCTTATTTTTTGAGATTATCTAAATATCAAGATAAATTAATTGAATATTATAATAGTAATCCTGATTTTATTGAACCAAAATCAAGAAAAAATGAGATGCTTAATAATTTTATTAAGCCTGGATTAGAAGATCTATGTGTTTCTAGAACTAGTTTTGACTGGGGTATTCCGGTTTCTTTTGATGAAAAACATGTAGTTTATGTTTGGATTGATGCTCTTAGTAACTATCTTTCAGCATTAGGCTACTTGACGGAAGAAGATACGCTCTTTCGAAAATATTGGCCATGTGATTTGCATATTGTTGGGAAAGAAATAATGAGATTTCATACGATTGTTTGGCCTATTATTCTTATGGCTTTAAATCTTCCTCTTCCTAAAAAAGTATTTGGTCATGGGTGGCTTGTTGTTGATGGTGACAAGATATCTAAAAGTTTAGGAAATTATAAAGATCCTAGAGAATATATTGATAAATATGGTGTTGATGCAGTTCGTTATTTTATCCTTAGAGAGGTTTCTTTTGGTAGTGATGGATTGTTTTCCGAAAGTGCTTTAATTAATAGAACTAATAGTGATCTTGCCAATATTTTAGGAAATTTAGTTAATAGGACAATAGGCATGATAAATAAATATTTTGATGGTGTAGTTGAAAATAAAGGAGTATTAGATAAAGAATTGGATAATAAATTGATCAATGAAGCTACTTCATTAAAAGATAAGGTACATGAATATATGGATAATCTTGAAATTTCTAAAGCTGTTGATACTATCTTTGAACTTCTTAGATCATGTAATAAATATATTGATGATACGATGCCTTGGATACTTGCCAAAGATGAGAATAATCATGATCGTCTTTCGACTATTTTATATAATTTATTAGAATGTATTCGAATTGCTACTGTACTGCTTAAAGCTTTTATTCCAGAGACTGCCGATAAAATTTTTCATCAAATTAATACACAAAATACTGCTTATGATAGTATTAGCAATTTTGGTGGTTACGAATCTTATAATAAAGTTAATAAAGCGGAAGTATTATTTCAAAGAATTGAAACTAAATAAAGTATATTATATTTATCCTCCAAGTTTAGTAAACAAGGAGGATTTATTTTTTGTAGTTAACATTTTTCGATAATGTAAAGTTATATTTTAGCACTTTACTATTTTAGAAAAATATGTTATAGTGGTTTCTGTAGTATTGCAGTATATTGTAAAGGAGATAGGCAATGCTTAAAACTAAAAGTCAGGTGGTATTGTTCAAGATTATATCTTGTATCGTGGCAGTTTTAGTAGTAATTTTAGTTTTAATGGCTAAAAAGATTATTGATTTAGTTTATATTGGATTGATATTTATTCTGATTCTTAAATATTTGATTGGTCATAGTAAAAAATAATTATACTATCTTTTGGTATGATTTTTTTGTTTAGGAGGGAAAGCATGTTTATTGATAATCATTGTCATGTTTTAGGAGAGTATTATGATAATATTGATGAAGTTATCAAAAAGTGTAAAGCGGCAAAGGTTGAGAAAATTATTGTTAGTGGAACTAATATAAAGACAAATAGAGAAGTTTTAGAATTAGTTAATAAATACGATATTGTTTATGGCACAATAGGATTTCATCCTACAGAATTAGATGATTTTACAGATACTTATTTTGCTTGGTTGGAGGCTAATATTAATAACAAGAAAATTATTGGAATCGGTGAAATTGGTCTTGATTATCATTATGATAATACGGATAAGGAACTTCAAATTATGGTTTTTAAAAGACAACTAGATATTGCTAAAAAGTATCATAAGTCTGTTATAATTCATAGTAGAGATTCAACTAGAGATACATATAATATATTAAAAGATTATAAATTAAGTGGTGTTATTCATTGTTTTAGTGGTTCCGTTGAAATGGCAAGAGAATTTATAAAAATTGGCTATTATATTGGTATTGGAGGTATAATTACTTATAAAAATGCTAAAAATATAAAAGAAGTAGTAAAGGAAATTCCTCTATCATATATTTTATTGGAGACTGACTCTCCTTATTTGGCGCCTGAACCTTATAGAGGTAAAGAAAATAATCCTTCTAATATTCCTTTAATTGCAGAAGCAATTAGTGGTATTAAAAGTGTTTCAATCACAGAAGTAGCAGCAGTTACAACTGCTAATAGTAGGGCAGTATTTGACTTTTTTAATAAATGATGTTACAATTAATATGCTTAAAATATTAATGAGGTGAATGAAATGAACAAAATGGCAGCTAAACTAATAACTATTTCTTCGCAAATATTAATAGTTAGTCTGTTTTTAATAGTATTATTTAGTGGCGATACTAAACAAGATAAGGTTATAATTGTTGGTAACAATAATCTTGATAAGATGGCTGATTCAGTATCATCGCTCTTTGTAGAAGAGGAAATGCTACTTAATTCGATTGATGATAGTGTTATCGATCCTTTGACAGAAGATTCTGTTGAGGAGCAAGATGAAGAGGCAGTTACTTTTGATAATTCTGAATTACCAGTACAAGAAGAAGCGGTTGTTGAAGATCCTGATGATGTTAAAGATGTTCCGCCACAAAATGAAGTTATTTCTGTTGTCAGTGGTAGTTTAACAGGTTATGGTCCTGACTGTTATGGGTGCTCCGGGATTACTAATAGTGGATATGATGTATCTAATACTATATACTATAATGATCCTGAATATGGTAATGTTAGAATTTTAGCCGCTGATCCGTCTTTTCCTCTATATTCAATTTTTAGAGTTAGTAATGTTCCAAATATGGAATCTTTTATTGCTATTGTTTTGGATAGAGGTGGAAATGTTGGTTTTGGAAGGGGCACACTATTTGATTTACTCTTTGCTACTGAAAAAGATCCTAATATCTTAAGTATGACAGAAAACGTAACGTTTGAGCTTTTAAGAAGTGGAAAATAACCCTTCTTTTTTTTCGACATTTTTTTTAAATTTTGTATCATATAATTATATCGGAGATAGAAATGAAGAAAATACTTATGTTGACAATATTAATGCTCTTTCTTCCTTTTTTACTAGTAAAATTTTATCAAATTAAAGAAAAAGAGGAAATAAAAATTAATTATATTTCTAATACTATTATTAGAATAAAAAGATTATCAAGTGGAAATATAGAAAAATTACCTCTAGAAGAATATATTGTTGGTGTTCTTGCGGGTGAAATGCCTATTTATTTTGAAAAAGAAGCCTTTAAAGCACAAGCTGTTGCCGCTAGAAGTTATGCTCTTAAACGAATAGAATATAATAAAGATAATAGCTATGATGTTGTCGATTCTGTTTTAAATCAGGTTTATTTAGATGACGAATATTTAAAAGAAGCTTGGGGTAAAGAATATACTGATAATATTAATAAATTAAGAGAAGTAGTTAATGAGACTTCAATGGAATATTTAGATTATGATGGTCAAGTAATTGATGCTTTGTTTTTTTCTACGAGTAATGGATATACTGAAAGTTCTTCATTAGTTTTTAATATTGATCTGCCTTATTTACAAAGTGTAAAATCATCGTGGGATGAAAAGACAAGTTCTGCTTTTAGAAGTAGTATGAAGATATCTTTAAATGATTTTTATACAAAACTGGGACTAAAATATGATGATAATTTGAAAGTTAAAATTTTAAAAAGAAGTTCAACTAATAGAATTATGAGTCTTAATATTAATGGTAAAGAATTTTCTGGTAAATACTTATATGATAATCTTGGTCTTAAATCAACTGATTTTACAATTATTCAACAAGGTGATAATGTCTTGATAGAGACAGTAGGATATGGACATGGTGTGGGAATGAGTCAATATGGTGCAGAAGGAATGGCTCAAGAAGGATATAATTATGTTGATATATTAAAATACTATTATACTGGTGCTAATATAAAAAAAAGAGAAAATTAGGGTATATATTTTATAAATTCGGAAACTACTATACTAGAGGTGAAAATAATGAATGTTAGAAGAGTTAAGCCATATGTAATTCCAGCAATTTATGGTGTATGTGTAATAGCATTTTTAGTTAGTATGTACTTTTTAGGAGGATTAGCTAATGATTTGCTTTTTTCTGATAATGACAATTTAGAATATGTCGATGGTGAAATTACTGATAATAATGATGATGATATTCCAGTAGTGAGTACATCGGTTAAAATTGTGCGCCCTTTTTTAGATGAATCTGTATCTATTGCCAAAACTTTCTACGATTATGAGGGTGAAGCACAAGATCAAGAAAATGCAATTCTCTTTTATGAAAATACATATATTCAAAATTCTGGTGTCGATTATGCTAGTAGTAATCAATTTGATGTGATTAGCATTTTGGATGGTACAGTTATTTCTGTTGAAGATAATGATATACTAGGAACAACAGTTGAAGTTCGTCATTCTAATGATTTAATTTCAATATATCAGAGTTTAGCGGATGTTGCTGTTAAGAAAGATGATCAAATAATTCAAGGCCAAATAATTGCAAAGAGTGGAGTTTCTAATATCAATAAAGATTTAGGAAATCATCTACATTTTGAATTATATTATAAGGGAAAGATTGTTAATCCTGAAGAATATTATAATAAATCAGTAGATGAACTATAGGCAGTAATGCCTTTTTTTACATAATACTTTTCCTAATTAATATAATTATTTAGGTGAGTATAGTTAATATGGATAATAAGATATATAATAGAGTGCTTGACGAAGCTAATTATATTTTACAAACAAATAAGACAATTAGAGAAGTTAGTGAAATTTTTGGAGTTTCTAAAAGTACAGTTCATAAGGATATTCGAGAAAGATTATTTATTATTGACAAAAATATGTACGATAGAGTGTCAAGTGTTTTTGATTATCACGCCTGTATTAAACATATTAGAGGCGGGGAGGCTACAAAAAGGAAATTTTTGGTAAAAAAATGTAATTAAAACTATAAAAAGTGGTTAAAATATGATAAAATGTAAATAAGGATGGTGGTCACCAGTGTTTAATAAAGATATCGGTATTGATTTAGGAACAGCAAATGTACTTATATATATAAAGGGACAGGGTATTGTTTTAAATGAACCATCTGTTGTTGCTATTGATGCTGAAACAAAGAAGCCTTTAGCCGTTGGAACAGAAGCACATGAGATGTTAGGAAGAACTCCCGGTAAAGTGAAAGCTATTAAGCCTATGAAAGATGGTGTAATAGCAGATTTTGAAACAACAGAAGTGATGCTTAACTATTTTATAAAGAAAGTAAATGGGAAAAGTTTTTTATCTCGACCAAGAATTTTAATTTGTTGTCCCTCTAATATTACTCAGGTTGAAAAAAATGCTATTAAGGAGGCTGCTGAAAGAACTGGTGCTAAAAAAGTTTTTTTAGAAGAGGAACCCAAAGTTGCTTCAATTGGAGCAGGAATGGATATTTCAAAACCCAGTGGAAATATGGTTATTGATATTGGTGGCGGAACTACTGATATTGCTATCTTGTCGTTAGGTGGGATTGTTGGCAGTTCATCAATTAGAATAGCTGGGAATGCTTTTGATAATGATATTGTTAAATATATTAAAGATAAATATAAATTGTTAGTAGGTGAGCGTACGGCTGAGGATATTAAAATTACTATTGGGACCGTCTTTCCAGGTTCACGAAGTGAAAAGATGGAGGTAAGAGGTAGAGATTTAGTTACAGGTCTTCCACATACTATTACACTTACTTCTGAAGAAGTTGAGGAGGCTTTACGCGAAAGTGTCTATACAATTATTCATGCTGTCAAAGGAATTTTAGAACAAACACCTCCAGAATTATCGGCAGATATTATTGATAAAGGTATTGTCCTTACTGGTGGTGGTGCGATGGTAGATGGATTTTCACAAGTACTTAGTCAAGAACTTAAAGTTCCTGTGTTTATTGCTGAATCGCCTCTTACTTGTGTAGCAGAAGGTACTGGTATATTATTGGATAATTTATACATGTTAGAAAGACAATGAGTTGTCTTTTTTTCTAATTAGTCATTTGATAAGAATATGAATTTTTGTCAAATATATTATTATATACTTATAATTTTTTTATATTAAAATTAAAAAAAGAAAGAAGATGATTTTTGTGAAAATTGGGATAGCGAGTGATCATCGTGGTTATAAGGCTAAACAAATACTTAAAGATAATTTGTACAAATATGAAGTTATTGATTATGGAACGGATTCGGAGGA
>JAGHHB010000018.1 GCA_017887885.1 Bacilli bacterium
CATTAAATAAGTAATATAGTTAGACCCCCCCCCTAGTTAACAAATTGTTAATTATCTTAATCATGTGGGGTCACTTCCTTTACTCTTTTTATATTTTTATTATACTAAATATTAACTTATATTGCAACTGCTATTTTCAAGATCGCATTCTTAAATTATCCAAAAGAAAAAAGAACTAATTATCAAGTTCTTCGTCATCGACAATTGTTAATTCAGAGTAATCATCATCTATAATATCTGCTTCTTGGGCATCATCGTAACTATCATCGTCATAATCATCTTCTTCACTTAAATCTTCATCATCCAAGTTTTCATCTTCATTCTCTTCAGATTCTTCATAAATATCATCTATATCTATTTTGACAGAATGATTAGCACGCAAATCCCAATTACCATCATTAAGTAAAATGAAATCTTTAGATGTTGTTAAAGATTCAAAGAAGTCTCCAATCTTCTCTTGATATTCTTCATCATTAAGTCCCAATAACTTGCATATTTCCTTAAATAAATCAGCAGTATTCATTGTTGTTTTATTTTCTTTTAAATACATTTCAGCAATTTTAGTATAAGAAAGTAATTCTAAATTTTCTCTACTCATTTCATTAAGCATATTTTATCCTCCTACATTTCATCTCTTAATATAATTCCAATTAATCTAGCAGCATTATTCATAACTATCTGAATAGCTTTTATAAAAGCTATTCTTTGACCAGTATAAACATTATCATCTGTTATTATTTTCTCACTTGCGTAGTAACTATGAAATAATCCTGCCACATCATATAAATAGTTTGTTATCAGATGTGGTAAACCTTTTTGAGCAGCGGCTATTACAACATCTTCAAACTCTATTAATTTATTCATGATAGTATATGCAATTTCATTATCTATAGTACTAAAATCAGAAAGAATCTTTCCTTGATAATTTCTCATGATTGAAGTTATTCGGGCATTAGCATATTCTATATAATAAACAGGGTTATCATTACTGTTTTTAACAGCCAAATCTAAATCAAAATCCATTTGCGTATCTAAACTTTTTGAAGCAAAGAAATATCTTGCAGCATTGACCCCTACCTCATCTATTAATTCATTTAGTGTTATCGTTTTTCCAGTTCTCTTACTTAATTTAATTTCTTCGCCATTTCTTAAAAGTCTTACCATCTGTAAAATTCTAATATCTAGTTTACTAGCATCATAGCCTAAAAATTCTAACGATGTTTTAATTCTATTTATATAACCGTGATGATCAGCACCTAATACATCTATTAGACCACTAAAACCTCTATCAAATTTATCACTATGATAAGCAATATCTGGAAGTAAATAAGTATAATTGCCATCTTTTTTTACTAATACACGATCTTTTTCATCGTACAAATCACTTGTTTTAAGCCATAGAGCTCCATCTTCTATATAGCATTTTCCAGCATTCTTTAATTTATCTAGAGTTCTATCAACAAGACCTCTATCATATAAAGATTGCTCGCTAGTAAAAACGTCGAAATTAACTCTAAACCGATCTAAATCTTTTTTTATTTCATTAATTAAAATATCAAGGCCTTCTTTTTTGAAAAACTCTACTGATTCATTTAATTTACTGTCTTTATAAAAGTCATATATCTTGGTCGCGATATCGATAATTTCACTACCATGATAACCATTTTCTGGTATTTCATAAGAAAGACCACATTGCTCCTTATATCTTCCTTTAATCGAAACACCCAAATTATACATTTGATTGCCCGCATCATTAATATAGTATTCTCTTGTTATATCAAATCCAGCAAAAGCCATAATACTAGATAAATTATCGCCATAAACAGCTCCTCTTCCATGTCCAATATGCAAGATACCTGTTGGATTAGCGCTAACATATTCGATATTAATTTTCCTATTCCTACCGTAGTCACTACTACCATAACTTTTATTTTTTTCGATGATTTTATTAATGCTCTTCAATAAAAAACTTTTATTTAAAAATATATTGATAAATCCTGGTGCGGAAGCTTCAACTCGTTCGATCATTTCACTAACTATTTTATCTTTAATGTTATTAGCAATCACAAGTGGGTTAGATTTTAACCTTTTAGTAAGTAAAAAAGCTATATTAGTTGAGTAGTCACCATTACTTCTATCTTTGGGAATTTCTATCATAATTTCATCAATTTCAACATCTACTGGTAGACTATTCTTTATAATATGTTGTAATTGTCTTTTTATACTCATATAACATCACTCATTTCTATTTGGTATTCATAATCACAATTAGTCTCTACAATTTTATAATTAATATGAATATGATTATCTTTGACGTCGATAAACGACGTCAAAATTTCAAGATCAAAATTATAGTTATTTTCCTTTAATAGATAATTGCTAGTACTTTTTTTATTATTAAAAAGAAAGCTATTAAAAAAAGACGCTCCTTCTCTTGATAAATAAACTTCATTTTCCTTAATTTTAATTGTATATTTTACATCATTATCAAAGTAAGTAATTTTGTTTTTATTCTTAATTCCTATTGCAGAAATTTTTAACAATTCATTTTCTGTATTATTTTTAAGATACCCTGTAACTTTAACTTTAATAATACCACTTCCAAACTTTTCATTTGCAATCATATCATATCTTTAAAAAAAATACAACATATTTTAATTATTTTTTATCATAATAATAAATGATCAAAACAAATTATTTTAAAGAAGGAGATTTCATGAAAAAAATATTAAAAAAAACTTTAAAAATAATCCTCATTCCTATTATTGTTTTTATTGTAGGAAATATAGGTATGTATATTTATTGCCTAATAACACCAAAAATGGATATAAATGAATCACAATCATTTTATTTATATGATCAAAATGAGCAACTAGTATTTCAAACAAATGACGATTGGATTCCATTAGAAAAAATAAGTCAGCATCTTATTGATGCGACCATATCTACTGAAGATAAATATTTTTATAAACATATTGGTTTTGATTACCTTCGTATTATTAAAGCTATGGCCGTAAATATCATAAAACGTGATAAAAGCGAAGGGGCATCAACTATTACTCAACAATATGCCCGAAATCTCTTTTTAAATTTTGATAAAACGTGGAAAAGAAAAATAGATGAAGCCATTCTAGCTTTTGAACTAGAAGTTCATTATACTAAAGATGAAATATTAGAAGGTTATTTAAATACCATTAATTACGGAGGAGTATACGGAATTGAAAATGCTTCCCAATACTACTTTGGCAAATCCGCCTCAGATCTTTCAATTGCTGAAGCTTCTATGCTCGCAGGTATTCCACAATCGCCAAATAATTACTCACCTGTCAAAAACTACACTCTCGCTAAAGAAAGACAAAAGATAGTATTAACAATGATGAAAAATAATAAAGTAATTACCGAAGAAGAATATAATAATGCCTTAAATACCGAGTTAACAATTATAGGTAAAACAAAAGATAATACTTTAACTAGTATTAATTACTATAAAGATGCCGTCATGAATGAATTAGAGGCACTAAAACAAATCCCAACTTCGCTAATCGAAACAGGTGGATTAAAAATATATACTACCCTTGATATTGCAGCCCAAGAAGATTTAGAGAATGCTGTATATAGTTATATTAATGACGAAACAGAAATAGAAACTGCCGCTATTATGATGAATCCAAATACAGGTGGTATTATGGCCCTAATTGGGGGCAATTATTATAGCAAAAGCCAATACAACAGGGCTATCAATTCTAAAAGACAAGTCGGTTCAACCATGAAACCATTACTTTATTACACCGCGTTAGAAAATGGATTCACTCCATCATCATCATTTACAAGTGAAAAAACAACCTTTACTTTTGCAGGAAATAAAACCTATAGTCCCAAAAATTATAATGATAATTATGCTAATGGTCCCATTTCAATGGCAGCGGCCATTTCCTATTCCGATAATATTTATGCTGTAAAAACACACTTATTTTTAGGAGAAAATATGCTTGTCGATACTGCTAAAAGAATAGGTATAACCAGCGACTTAACAGCCATTCCCTCTCTGGCACTAGGAACTGAAGAAATAAGTTTATTAGAAATGGTTACAGGATACTCTTCCTTCGCTAATCTTGGCTATAAGGTAGAGCCCCATTTCATTAAAAAGATTGAAGATAATAAAGGCAATATTTTATATGAAAATAAAGAAGAAAAAGAATTAGTATTAAACTCTAGTCTAACGTATATTTTAAATGAAATGTTAACATATACTTATAACAAAAACTTTATTGATTATAACTATCCTACACTTATTTCATTATTACCTGACATTACTCATAAATATGCCATCAAATCAGGAACAACCGATACTGATCTTTGGATCATGGGTTATACTAATAATGCTGTCTTGGGAATATGGAATGGTTATGATGATAATCGAAAGATAACAAATACCGATTACTCATATCATAAAAACATCTGGATTGATACGATGGAAAGTTACTTCGAAGATCATGAAGCAACATGGTTTGATATACCTGATAATATAGTTGGTGTACTCGTAAATCCCATTACTGGACTAACTGCTACTGAAGACGATCCTCAGAAAGAAATGTTCTTTTATCTAAAGGGAACTGAACCCACTCTCCAAACAGTTTCTAAAGATCTAGATGCTGTTTTTAAAGAAGAGCAAAATCAAACAGAATAAAAAATAGTAGATAATATTTATTTTTTGAAAAATTAATGATATAATTAATTAGAAGGGAGATAACTATGATGTATTGTGAAAATTGCGGTGCAGAAATATCAAAAGAAGCTTATGTTTGTCCAAAATGTGGAGTAAAAGTTAAAAAAGATCAAAACGAAAACGACATTCCTAATACAGGATTAAATATTTTATCTTTATTTATTCCTTTGGTTGGTATCATTCTTTATTTTGTATGGAAAAATAATACGCCTAAAAAAGCTAAAAGTATTTTAACTTTTGCCCTAATTGGTTGGGTTATAAATATCTTTTTAAATATCTTCTTATGGTAAAAATAACTGATACTGTAAAATAGCGGACAAATTAACGCAGTTTCTAAAAAAATTGGCTATAATCCAATTTTTTCTATTTATTGAAATGATCTTTTATATTAGTAATGAAAATAAAACGATCCTTTCCACTATAATCCTGTTCAACAGATATTTGAACATCACTTAAATACTTGTTTATTATCTTTGTTATTCGATCTGCCTGTTGCCATCCTATTTCAAAAGCAATCAAGAATTGATCCTTCAAATATAATTTACAATTACTAATTATTTGCTCATAGAAATATAATCCATCAAATGAGGCATAAAGAGCAATATGTGGCTCATTATTAGAAACAATATCCATAATTTTTTCATCTTCTCCTATATAAGGTGGATTACTAATAATAACATCATACTTTTTTTCAACAGAAGAAAAAACATCACTTACAAAAAAGTTAATATCTACATTATTATATTCACTATTTTTCTTTGCCACAAGTAAAGCCTCTTTTGATATATCAACAGCATCCAGAGAACAATTAATCATCTTTTTTAAAACAATAGCTATAGCGCCACTACCAGTTCCAATATCTAAAATATCTATTTTACTATTAAAATATTTGTTAATATATTTAATTGTCTTATCAACAAGCAGTTCTGTTTCAAATCTTGGTATTAGCACATCTTTATTAACCATTATTTTAGTACCATAAAAATTAACATTACCAATAATATACTGTACAGGAATACCATTTAATAATTTTTCAGTATACTCTTCAAGTTTTGTCAAGAGATCATGATCTTTTAAATATTTATATAAATAATCAAAAGAATTAGAGTCAATACCTTTTTTTTCTAATTCTTTTTTTATCTCACAATCAAGCATTTTTTTCTAATTCCTTTTTTTGATTTTCATTAATAAGAGCCTCTATAATATCATCCATCTCTCCATTCATAACCCGATCTAAATTCATTGTCGTATAGCCTATTCGATGATCCGTAATTCTATTTTGAGGATAATTATAAGTTCTTATTTTTTCACTCCTATCGCCAGTACCAATCTTAATTCTTCTTTCTAAAGCAGCTTCTTCTTCTTGCTGTCTAAGTTTTAAATCATAAAGTCTTGTCTTCAATATTTTAAAAGCCAATTCTTTATTCTTAATTTGACTTCTTTCCGTTTGCGAATAAACAATTATACCAGTTGGAATATGCGTTAGTCTAACAGCACTATCGGTTGTATTAACTCCTTGTCCTCCGCACCCACTACTTCTCGTAATATCAATTCTAACTTCTGATTCATCAAGTTCAAAATCAAATTCTTCCGCTTCCGGCATAACAAGAACAGTAGCTGTACTCGTATGTACCCTTCCTTGACTTTCAGTAGCGGGGACTCTCTGGACCCTATGTGCTCCACTTTCATATTTTAATTTTGAATAAACATTGCTTCCCTTAATCATAAATTCTATTTGAGAATATCCTCCAGCACTGCCTTCGATAGCATTTAATACTTCGATTTTCCATCCTTCTCTAGCAGCATATCTCGAATACATATCAAAAAGATCACCCGCAAAGATATTAGCTTCATCTCCACCTGCTGCTCCTCGAATCTCCACGATAACATTCTTTTCATCGTTTGAATCATGAGGAAGAAGTAGTAGTTCTAGTTCCTTATCTAATCTCTTTTTTTCTTCTTCTGCTCGAAGAAGTTCTTCTTTAGCAAATTCTGCCATATCTTTATCGTGCAATAATTCTTTAGCTTCTTCAATATCTGAAAGAACTTTTTTATAGTCTCTATATACTATTACAGTCTTTTCAAGACTAGTCCTTTCTTTAGAAAGCACAGTTAATTTCTTTATATCGGATATAACTTCTGGATTTGCTAATTCTTCACCAATAGCATTATAACGTTTTTCGATAGCTTCAAGCCTTTCGATCATAAGATATCCCTCATTTCTCTACCATTATAACATTACAATTAAAAATTGTAAATATTGTAACCAAACTATTTTCTTCGCAAAGTATCTAAATATTTTTTCTTTTCTTTACTTACCCGCTGCGAGTCTTTTATTTTTGAAATAGCTTTGTTATGAGTAAAATCATCTAATTTGTTATTTTTTATATAATCTAAAGTAGCATCAGGATACTTAATATAACAAATAGATATAAGCCAAGCAACAGCCATTTTTACATAATAATCATTAGTATTATAATTATTACATAAATTAAATATTTTTTCTAAATACTCCTGTTCTATATAATAATCTAATAATAAAACAAAACACATCCTTCTTACCCAAAAATTATTAGAATTGATATTTTTACTAATATATTTCTCAAAAAAATCTTTATTTTTCTTAACAATTTTATAACTAGAACAAAATGTATCGCAGCTAGACCAATTATTTATTCTTTCTTTAAAAAGTTCTAAATAAAAAACACTACTTTCCAAATCTTTAATATTAGAAACAATAAGTCCATATAAAGTAATTTCTTCATAATAATTATTTTTAAGCAAAGAAAGAAATTCTCTATAATTACCTTTGACAATATCCCTAGCTATCATTTTTAAAATAGGAACTCTAATACCAATAACATCAGTAACTTTAAGACTGCTATGAAAATTGCTATATTTTAAATCTCTAATACTAAATAAATAATCAATAAAATCTTTATACATAGCAACATCCCATTTTACTCTAATTAAATTCATAAATACCTCCTAAATCATTTTCTAGTTACAAACCTAATCATTACCAATATTATATCATTAATCACATCAAAAACCAATTTGGTAATAAACGTTTGACAACATTTATAAAATATAATATAATTAAATAAATTTATTGAACAGCGATTAATAAAAGTAGTTATTTTAAAGTTATTTCCAGAAAGTTAGTGGATGATGAAAACTAACAATAAAAAAATAATGAATTACATATTATGAGTTCAATCGGAAATTACCGTTATCAAATTGAGACAAGTAACATTGTAAATAAAGGTGGTACCACGAATCTTTTCGTCCTTTGGTATTACCTTTTTAATATTTAAAAGGAGGATAATTATGAATTTATATGAAGACTTAATCTGGAGAGGATTAATAAAGGATGTAGCGGGAGAAGATTTGAAAGATAAATTAGATGGAAAACCCATTACTTTTTATTGGGGAACCGATCCAACCGCTGACAGTTTACATATTGGCCACTATTCATCGCTCGTAACCGCCAAAAGATTAGCTAATTATGGCCACCATCCCATATTATTATGCGGGGGAGCAACAGGAAGAATAGGCGATCCAAGACCAACCTCTGAAAGAGAAATATTAGATTATCAAACAATAGAAAACAATATTAAAGGCATTAGAAAACAAATCGATAAATTATTTGAGAGCAAAGCTGAAATCGTCGACAATTACAATTGGACTAAAAATTATACACTTATTGAATTCTTGAGAGATATTGGTAAATACATTAATGTTAATTACATGATAAATAAGGATATTATTGCTAGAAGATTAGAAACAGGCATAACCTTTGCCGAATTTTCTTATACCCTCCTGCAAGGATATGATTTTTTGCACTTATATCAAGAAAAAAATTGTATTATGCAAGTAGAAGGTTCCGATCAGTGGGGAAATATAACTACTGGAATTGAGCTTATCAAGAAAAAACTGGGCAAGGAAGCATATGCTTTTACTATGCCATTAATTTTAGATGCTAATGGTAATAAATTTGGAAAATCAGAAGGGAATGCTCTTTGGTTAGATAAGCAAAAAACTTCCCCTTATGAGATATATCAATATTTAATTAATTCTGATGATAGTAAAGTACTAGAATATCTAAAAGTATTTACTTTTCTTCCAAGAGAAGAAATAGAAAAAATAATGTGCGAACATGAGAAACATCCTGAAAAAAGAATTGCCCAAAAAACGCTTGCCTATGAAGTAGTAAAAGATATTCATAGCAAAGAAGAAGCTGACAGAGCTATTAGAGTTTCCGAAGCATTATTTACAGATGATATAAAACAATTAACAGAACAGGAAATCGAAGAAGTATTTGCTAATATACCATCTATTATTCTAGATAACGAAGATACCATTCTAAATGTTTTAGTTTTTAATAAAATTGCCGCATCTAGAAGAGAAGCAAGAGAATTTTTAAATAACAATGCCATATCTTTAGATGGTACACTTATTAATGATGAAAATATCACCATCAAAAACAACAGTAAATATCATCTTATAAGAAAAGGAAAGAAAAAATATTACTTAATAAAAATACGTTTTTAACCAATTAAATTTATCATTTCAAAAATACATTACAAATTACTACGTCTAAAAATTGTCCACAACATAAAATATTATTTAAAAATAAATAAATATTTGCTATAATATATATCAAAAGGAGGTTCTCATGGACAATATTTTAGATGACATCATTTTTGATAACTACATTGTAGTAGGTGTGTCAACTGGTCCAGATTCCATGTGCTTATTAGATCTATTACAAAAAAAGACCAATAAAATAGTAGTATGCCACATCAATCATAATGTCCGAATAGAAAGTGATAGAGAAGAAATCTTTCTCTCTTCCTACTGCCAAAAACATAATTTAATCTTTGAAACAACCAAAATAACTAGTTATCAAGAAAATAATTTTGAAAATGAAGCCCGTAAGAAAAGATACGCTTTCTATGAGAAAATCCTTCACAAGTATCATGCTAACAAACTATTTTTAGCCCATCATGGCGATGACCTAATTGAAACTATTCTAATGAAGATCATCCGAGGGTCAAACATTGAAGGATATGCTGGTATAAAGAAAAGAAGTCAAAGAAAAGATTACCAAATTATAAGACCGCTTCTTACTCAAAGCAAAGAGGAAATTCTTAAATATAATCGGTCACATCACATTCCCTATTTTATTGATAGTTCTAATCAAGATGTTAACTATACTAGAAATAGATATAGAAAAAAGATCTTACCACTATTAAAAAAAGAAGACCAAAACATTCATCAAAAGTTTCTCAAGTTTTCGGAAACCTTATTAGAATACAATGATTATATCAAAAAGATCATTCAAAAAGAAATTCCGACATTTTATCACAATAGAACTATTGACTTAAACAAATTCCAACATTTAGACGATTTCTTAAAAAAAAATACTTTATATTTTATAATGCATGATATCTATCAAAATAAAAATGACATCGTTACGGAAAGACATATCAATAACATTTTAAAAATGTTAGAAAATAAAAAGCCCAACCTCACATTAAATTTACCACAAAATATTATCATCGTCAAAGAATACGATAAATTATATATCAAAAATAATACTACTAAAAAAAGTGATTATAAAATTGAACTAGATGACACCTTATTTTTTGAAAACATAGTCATCAAAAAAGTGAAGGCAACCGAAAAAGATGATAATTCAGTTTGCCGAATAAATAGTTCCCATATAAAAGAACCATTATATTTTCGAAATAGAAAAAATGGCGATTATATTATATTAAAAAATAGCAATAAAAAGAAAAAGATTAAAGAAATATTTATTGAGGAGAAGGTTCCTTTAAGTCAAAGACAGAATTATCCACTACTAGTGGATGAAAATGATACTATAATTTGGATTCCAAACATAAAAAAAAGTAAATTTTGTATAAAAAAAGAAGGAAAATATGATATAATATTAAAGTGCAATGAAAGAGAGGATTTATATGAATAAAAAAGATATCAAAAAAAGTTTAATACCATATGCTTTTTTACTAATATTTGTATTAGTTTGTCTAATATTATTTAAGACATTTAACTATACCGTAAATGAATTTACTTACGATGAATTTATTAAGAATTTGAATGGAGGAAAAATAACTGAATTAACAATAACTCCAAAAGTTAGAACAAACACTTATGAATTATCTGGAAAGTTAGATGATTATGAAGATAATGAAAGTTTTATATTATATCTTCCATACTCCGATGAATTCATATCTAAAATCACTGCAGTTGAAGAGACGACAAACAATTTCAAATTAACAGTCAAAAACGATCCGGAAGCTTCAACATGGTTAGCTGTATTTACTGAAATTGTTCCAATTCTTGCCCTTGCCGGAGTAACGATTTGGATATTTACAAGACAACTAGGAAGTGGAAATAAATCGATGGATTTTGGTAAAAGCCGCGCTAAACTAGTCGAAGAAAGCCGTGCTACTTTTAAAGATGTCGCCGGTCTTACTGAAGAAAAAGAAGAAGTACAAGAATTAATCGATTTCTTAAAAAATCCCAAAAAATTTACCGCTATGGGAGCTAGAATCCCTAAAGGTGTATTACTAGTTGGTCCTCCAGGTACTGGTAAAACATTACTTGCTCGCGCTGTAGCCGGTGAAGCAAAAGTTCCTTTCTATTATATAAGCGGTTCCGATTTTGTTGAACTATTTGTCGGAATTGGTGCTTCCAGAGTAAGAGATATGTTCAGACAAGCAAAAATGAATGCCCCTTGTCTTATCTTTATCGATGAAATTGATGCTGTCGGTCGTCAAAGAGGAACCGGATTAGGTGGAGGCCATGATGAAAGAGAGCAAACACTTAACCAATTACTTACTGAAATGGATGGTTTTGGCGCCAATGAAGGAATAATTATAATTGCCGCTACTAATAGACCAGATGTTTTAGATCCAGCCTTATTAAGACCTGGAAGATTTGACAGACAGGTAACAGTTAGTCTTCCTGATAAAAATGCTCGTATTGAAATATTAAAAGTGCATGCTAAAAATAAAGTATTATCAAAAAACATAACTTTAGAATATCTTGCTAAAAGAACACCTGGATTTTCAGGAGCAGATCTAGAAAATCTTCTTAATGAAGCAGCCCTTCTAACCGTTAGAAGAAACAAAAAAGAAATCACAATGTCAGAAATAGATGAAGCAACTGATCGAGTACTAATGGGACCTGCCAAAGTAACAAAAAAATATACTGATAAAGAAAAGAAATTAGTAGCTTATCACGAAGCAGGTCATGCTGTTATGGGATTAAAATTAGATGGAGCCAATGAAGTCCAAAAAATAACAATAATTCCAAGAGGTCATGCTGGTGGATACACTATGATGACCCCAAAAGAAGAAGCTTTCAATTATACAAAGAAAGAATTATTAGAATCTATCTGTGGACTATTAGGAGGAAGAGTCGCCGAAGAAGTTGTCTTTAACGAAATAACTACAGGAGCTCATGACGATTTCAAAAAAGCAACCAAAATAGCACGTAGTATGGTAACAGAATACGGTATGAGTTCACTTGGGCCAATGATGCTCGAAGAACCAGATGGCAACACCTTTTTAGGTAGAGATTATACCAAAAATAGAAACATATCCGATACCGTAGCTCATGAAATTGATGAAGAGATGCGTTCAATCATCAATAATTGTTATGAGAAAACTAAAAAGATTCTAAAAGAAAATCAAGATTTGTTGACACTAATAGCTAATACTTTACTAGAAGAAGAAACAATTACTAAAGAACAAATTGATTATTTAGTTACAAACGGTCACTTACCAAAAGAAGAAGATAACAAAGAAAAAAGTAAAGATGACAGTAAAGAAGATAAAAAGAAAAAAGAAGACACTAAATAACTAAAAGACTATAAAGTAGATCAAGATTTCTACTTTATAGTCTTTTTAAGATAAATATTTAATTACATAAAAAGAAGCTCACCATAGCTTCTGAATTTTTAATGAGATAAATTTATAACAATATTAAAGTACTATTCATCATCTTCTGGAATTCTGATAATTAGCTCCCCATCTTTAGAATACAAATATTTTTCTCGGGCATAGCGGGCAACATAATCAGGATCTTCAAGTTTTTTAATATCAGAATTCAGAATTTCTTCTTCTTCTTTTAAATTAGATAGTTTATCTTTTAATGCCTCTTTCTGGTCTTTCATCCGAATTATCTTATTAACATTAGAAAAGAAGCTATAACTTAACGATCCTATAATTGTTCCAAAAAAAACAAAGAAAAGAAAGATCCTCTTTTTAGCATTTCGAACTGGTTTTCTCTTTGTCAAGTTATCACCTACTTTTAAGACATTATATCACAACTTATTTTTTTTTACAATTAATTCTTCGATATATGACAAAAGATAACAAATAACCTGTAAACAATAAAAGTAAAAAGTAAATATGCACAATACCATTATTAATTTTCATAAGCCCCCAAAAATATAATAAAGAAATAAAAATAACAAATAAAAAAGAAATTATAATACGATAAACTATTTTACCTTCATATAAAAACCTATAATTAATTTCAAGCAATATAAAAAATACGATACCAAAACAGAAAGAATATACTAATGATAGAATTTGAATTTTGAGAATCATTTAAACAATTTGGATAATAGTGAATTTTCCTTATCCTTTTTACTAACGTTATCTAAATACATTAAACTATCAATTCTCCCCTTTATTGAAACATTCCCCTGATAAGTATCTAACTTAATAATTTCTAGTTCGGCACCTTTTATAACTAAATATCCTAATGTTGTTTCCATTAAGAATTCCTCACTATCAAAACTTTCAATTTTCTTAACACCACTTACGACAATATTCTTTCTTTCAGCAATCGAAAGACCATGATTAAAACTTCCCTCTAATTCTTTCACCTTGTCCATAATTATTCCTCCTAGAAAATAATATGATTGGTATTTAAAAATATGAAAAAAACTATTAGTTTAAAACCAATAGTTTTAATTATTCTGTTTTATTATATTCTTCAAAAATAGCATCCTCAAACATTTTTCTTGTTTCTTTATTAATTGGATGTGCTGTATCTCTATGACCACCAGTAGCGGTAGGTTTACTAGGCATAGCAATAAACAAGCCATTATCACCATCAATTATTCTTATATCATGTACTGCAAAGCAATCATCGATAAGAACTGATGCAATTCCTTTCATTCTTGAATTTTCTTTGTCAATTTTTCGAACAGTTACTGAAGTAATCTTCATGTCTATCAACTCCTTCTAGAAATATACTTTCTAACTACATTTTATATTATTTTGGTAATAATTGCAAGTAATTTTGCTAAAATTTTACACTTTATCGAAAAAAATCTCTATTGTATTAGTAAGTACATCTCGATAACTAAAACTTTTTACCTCGTCACTTTCTAATTTTACTATAAAAATATAATTATATGTTTCTGTTATTACACCGGAGTATTCTTCCTTCTTATTTCTACTTCCATTATATACTATTTTAACGTTGTCACCAAGTTTATTATCAATATTATTTTTTATCTTTTCAATCGTCATAATTATCTAGGATATCCAATATACATTGTACCCTTTGTTATAATCCCCCCTATCCCATCTGAACCATATTTAGTCTTATCAAGAATTTTTATTAGATCAATATTATTGTTTTTATCTGAAAAAGCTAGACACGATGCCACAATAGCAGGATCTAAAGCATGAATATTTATTCTTTTAGGACTGGAAGCAAAGTTAGCTCCTGCTTTTATTAATTCTTCATAATTAGACTGACAAGCACCAGCAATAATTAAGAGTTTTTCATGAGAATTTTCATATTTTCTTGCCATTTTTACTGCTTCAATAAATTTATCAGTATTTTTATAATTAGTATCTACTCTCTTCTTCCGATAATAAGCATCATGCCCCGTAACAACTAAAATATCCGGATTATATTTTTTCAAGCTATCAATAACTATATTAGACAAATTATTTTCGTCAGAATAAATACCAAAAGCTTTCAATCTATTTCTTTTATAAAATTTCATACACTTATTTAAATAATCATTATCACCATCTATATGTAAAATTTTACCAGGTAAATAAAAGTATTCATTTCTATCTAAACTCCGATAATTATCTATTTCTGGAGAGAAATCATCTTCTTCTTTTTCATTATAAAACTTTAAATCTTCCTTTGGACTGTCAGCAAATAATCTTACAAAAACTCCTTTCAATATATAATTTTCATTATTAATATCTACAATTTTAAAAACAATATCGTTATCATATGATTTTCTAGTAACCAAATCACCTTTTTGGAACATCATTCTCACCCGATAAATAATATGAATTAAAAAGAAAAATATAACAAAAAAAGAACTACTTTTTACATAGTTCATTAGATAATTCTACAAACACATAATAAGCAATACATTCACTACGTGTATCAAGAGTTAATCCATACTTATTTAAAACCTTATTTACAACATCCAAATCATATTCTTTAAGATTATTTCTAATTGTCTTTCGCTTAAATCTGAAGCTATCTTTAATTAACTTTTTAAAATACTCAAAACTAATTAATTCTTCTCTATCCTTTTTTGCTATCAACCTTATGACAGATGAATCAACTTTTGGTTTAGGAACAAAAGAATTCTTATTGACATTAATGACTTTATCTATGTTAAAGAAATAATTTAAAAAAACCGTAATTTGTCCATATTCCTTACTCCCAACCTCTGCGATAAATCGATCCGCTACTTCTTTCTGGATCATTATGACAACCTTTTCAACATTAATTCCATCATCAATAATCTTCCCCATAATAGGCGTAGTAATATAATAGGGTAAATTAGCAATTAAATAGAGATGATCATAGTGATATTGCTTCAAGTCACCTTTTAAATCAGCCTTTAAAAAATCTTCAAATATCAATTTATAATTCTTATAAATAATTAATTCTTTGCTTAAAACTTTTTCCAATCTGGTATCAATTTCGTAGATAAGAGCCTGGTCACATTTCTTCAAAATTTCTTTTGTCAACACTCCACTACCTGGTCCTATTTCTATGACTAAATTATTATCCTCAAATGAAATAGCATCTACAATTTTGTTAACAATATTTTTATCCTTTAAAAAGTTTTGCCCTAAACTTTTTTTATATTCAAAATTATACATATCAATATATTAAAATAACAATAAATTCAGTAATTATTAAAAATAAAGCGGCAAAACTTATTCCCAGACCAATTTTATTATAATTTTTTTTAATGTTAATTAACGATAAAATAAAAGCAATTATCATTAAAACCATCGGTATTAAATTATAACCCATCGCAAAGAAAAATCTTTCATATAAATTAGTATACATACCAACCGATGTTATATCCCCAAACAAAAAACCATTCAAAGAAAATAATACTGCCATAATCGAAATTACAATACTAATTATTCCCGATATATTCTTATTTTTCTTTGAAATATTGAAATTATCATCACTACTTTTCTTTTTTAGTATAACACCACAATTAACACAGATATAAGCCTTATCATCAACTTTATTACCACAATTTGAACAATACATAAATACCTCCTCTAACTATTAGTCTTATCAAGATGTTATTTATGATAAGTTTCATGATTTAAAATTTTAAAACTACGATATATTTGCTCTAATAATATTAATCTAAATAAACCATGAGGAAAAGTTAATTTAGAAAAGGATAAACGAAAATGAGCCATTTTTTTAATACTATCATGTAACCCATCTGAACCACCAATTATAAAAGTAATATTTGAATTAATAATAAATACTTTTTCCATTTTTGCTGCTAATTCTAAAGAATTTATTTCTCTTCCTTCTATATCGAGAGTAATAACATAATCTTTCTTTGCTATTTTTTTTAAAATTCTCTCGCCTTCCTCTTTCTTATTTGAATCAGCAACTTCAATAAGTTCTATCTTATGATATTTACTAATTCTTTGATAATAATCAATAATCCCTTCCTTCAAATATTCTTCCTTAATCTTACCCACACAAATAACTTTTATCATACTTCGATAAGCTCCGTCTTTTTATCTTGCTCCGCTATTATTATGTTATCGACACGTTTATTTTCACCATTTAATCTACTTATAAGTGTTTCGTAAGCTAGCTCTTTCGTATTATTTTCTTCAGATAAATGTGCCAATAAAATATATTTAGTATTGTCTCCTATAAAAGAGCTTAAATATTTTGCAGAATCATAGTTTGACAAATGTCCTTTATCAGATAATATTCTTTGTCTTAAGTTAAAAGGATAATTTCCATTAGATAACATTTCAACATCATGATTAGACTCCATAATATACATATTTCGATCACTTAACGCAGCAAAATATTTACTATTTATATAACCCGTATCAGTTATATAAACAACAGATTTACCGCTATTAGAGACAATATAACCCCGCGAATCGGCAGTATCATGCGACGTTTTTATAGCTTGAATATGGATATCTTTAATTTCAAATTCATCACTTATAAATCTATAATTATCTAAATAATCCAAACTTGTTAACATTATTTCTGTTATATAAACCGGAATATTAAACTTTTTCTCAAAGACCTTTAATCCCTTAACATGATCAACATGTGTATGAGTTATAAGGATTGCATCTAAACTACTAGGATCAATATTTAAATCCTCTAATTTCTCCTTTACATATTTCGCACTATTTCCAATATCTATTAAAATCCTAGTAGTACTAGTTTCAATATAAGTCGTATTGCCCTTACTACCAGATGATAAAACACATACTCTCATCAAAACAAACTAAGAGGATTCATAGTAGAGCCATACGGTGATCCCATTCTCACACCAAAATGCAAATGTGTACCCCCATAAGGATTGGAAGCAGAAGGAACCGGATATACCTCTCCAGTATTTCCCATCGTAGCAATTTTTTGACCTCTAGCAACGGTTTGTCCCTCACTGACAAGAATATCCTTAAGATGCATATATATTGTATAATAACCGCCAGCATTATGATTAATTAATATATAATTTCCTTGTCTTCCATTACATGATAAATAACCAGGGTTACAACCGGTACCAATCTTATATACAACTCCATTATTAGAAGCATAAATTGGCGAACCATAACCAACATATATATCAATAGCATCATGGAAAGATCCCCAACGATAAGAATAATAAGAAGTTATCGTATATGGTCTATCAGTTGGCCATGCCCAATAAGATAAATCAGCTACACTAGGAGCATATTTTTCACCCTTTACAATTACCCTATTAACAGGGGGTTTTATTTCTGTCGAATTAGCAACAGTACCAGAAATTAACTGTCCGTTTACATATTGCGATTTTCTAGTTACTTTATAAAGACCATTTTCTCCCTCTCTAATTACTGCTTGATAACCAACATATTGCGAAGAATCATATTGAATTTCTGTATCATAACTTCTCTCTTCCTCGCCAACACTATGAACATCAACAACTACTGAAATAATAGGCTCGATAAGTCCAACTACTACTTCTTGAGATTCATACAAAAGATTATTTTCACTCGTAAATTCAGGATTAGCAATCAAAAACTCCTGAACATTAAGTTTATGGGCTGTAGCAATCGACTCAATTGTGTCATCACCCTTTACAATATATGTTTCCTGTTCATCTAACGTTCCGTAAAGTAAGTATTTACTAAGTTCAGTAGCATCAGTAAAAATTTTCTCATCTGTAGAAATAAGCGTTTCTTTATAAGTAATTTCTTCATATAAATCTATATTTTCTATCATACTGCCACTATCTTTAATCTCTTCTTGACTGCCCGCAAGAAACTTTTCATATTGTTCGACATCAACAAATGCTTTTATGGTATTTTCGACAGCTTCATCAAATATATCTTTTGATAGTACATATATAACATTTTTCTCATGTCCTTCATCAGGACTAGTTATAGTTATTTGATAACCTTGAATTGTAAAAGTCTTATTACTAATAATTTTATTATATATAGCCTCATTTGTACTAACGCCATGATTATAAGTAAGATTCTTTTTTATTTCAACACCTTTAGGAGTATGAACTTCTTCGACATTATACTTTGCTTTAATCTCCTCTTCTTTCTCGTTAATAAAATTTTCAAAACTAGTTTTGGAGTCAATCGTTCCAATACTTTTTCCATCTAAATAAACCGTATAGACTGCCATAGGTTCATTACTAAACGCTTTTGAAAAACTTAAAAGAAAGATAAACAAGGAGATGCCAATAATGGCTATTATTGCCCCCAAACTCCATTTACTATTTTGCAATATGACCATCATCCCTTCTTATTGATAAAAATGTTGATGTTTTCTTTTTAAACAACAAATCAATCGTTTTCGTAGGACCATTTCTATGTTTTAAAATTATTAACTGTATTGGTGTAGGGACTTCATCTCCAGAAGGAGCTTCAACTTCTGGAGCATGAAGAGCCGCTACTATATCAGCATCTTGCTCAATAGATCCAGATTCCCTTAAATCGCTAAGAACAGGCTTTTTATCCTCACGCTTCTCGACACTTCTTGATAATTGTGACAAAGCCACAACAGGAACTTCAAGTTCTAGGGCCATTGTTTTAAGAGCTCTCGATATTTCTGATACCTCTTGTTGACGCGATCCAGAATATTTAGAAGAAGAGTCAATTAATTGTAAATAGTCTATAATGACAAGTCCCAAACCATCGCCTTGTGTCGCCAGCCTTCTACATTTAGCTTTTATTTCAGAAGGTGTTATACCACCAGCATCATGAAAATAAATATTTGTATCCGCTAATATACTAATGGCCTCATTAAACCTCTTCCAATCATCATTCTCAAGTTTGCCAGTTGCTAGCTTTTTATTATCAATTTGTCCAAGATTACTAATCATTCTCATAATCAACTGTTCGGCGGGCATCTCTAGAGAAAAAATAGCAATATTTTTTTTTGTGCTTTTAGCGGCAGCTAAACCTAAATTTAAAGCAAAAGCTGTTTTACCAACTGCTGGTCTTGCCGCCAAAATAATAAGTTGAGTCGCATGAAGTCCTTCTGTTAAAGAATCAAGTTCTCCAAATCCAGTAGTAAGTCCTTTTATTTTACCACCATTTTTAGCTAAAATTTCCAAATCATTTTGAGCCTTACTCAAAACTTCTTGTATTTTTCTAAATTCACTAGTCCTTCTAAATTTAGAAATATTGAGAATCTCTCTTTCAGCTACATCGATAGCTTCTAAAGTATCTACATCACTATTAGTAGCTCGGCTTACAATATCAGTTGCAACCTCAATCATCTTCCGCAACATAAACTTATTAACCACTAGAGTAATATAATATTCAACATTAGCACCAGTTGCAACGGCATTAATAATTTCATTTAAGTATTCCACTCCCCCCACTTCCTTTAATCGATTAATGCCAATTAAATAAGTTGTAAGAGTGGTAATATCTACTGGTTCATTTTTAACATATAGTTCTTTAATAGCCTCAAATATTTTTCGATGACTATCCAAATAAAAAATTTCACTATTAACTTCTTCACAAACCCTTTGTAAAGCTATTTTAGACCAAAACATCGAACCAAGTAGACTTTTCTCGGCCTCAATATTTTTAGGTAATTCTCTATTCACAACATTCACCTACTTTTTGACAAGTTGAACCCTCAATTTTCCTACTATTTTCTTATACAATTGAATGTCAACATAAAAAATACCCACATTAACTAGTGACTCTTTTAAAACAATTTTTCTTTTATCAATATGATATCCTAATTGCTCCAATCTTTCACTTATTTGTTTGCTAGAAATAGAGCCAAAGACTTTATCATTTTTCCCAGTCTGGACTTTGAAAACAATTGTTTCATTTTCAATTTTCTCTTTTAATTTTTCTGCTTCTTTAATATTTTTTTCTTCCATAATCTGATCATTAGCAAGCTGATTATCAAGAAGTTCACCGCTCAATTTAGTATATTTGACAGCTAGTCCATTTCTGATCAAGTAATTAGTAGCGTATCCATCACTAACCTCTTTTATTTCATTTTTTTTCCCTTGTTTTTTTACGTCCTTTAAAAATATAACCTTCATTTGGATCCCACCTTTTATAGTATATATTATACAATATTTTTTTCACATTGTCACTAGAAAAGAAAAATATAGCTATTATCAGCTATATATTATTACTTACAAAATGGAACAAAGCCCATAAATCTTGATCTTTTAACTTGTTCGGCAACATGTCTTTGATGTTTAGCACAAGTACCAGTAAATCTTCGTGGTAAAATTTTACCATTGTCACTAATATATTTACTAATAACGTTTACATCTTTATAATTAACGGGCTTCCCTAAACACATATGACATACTTTTTTTCTTTTCTTACTACGAAATTCCGCCATCTCTTATCCTCCTTCTTAAAATGGTAAATCATTATCACTAATTTCGATAGAATCACCAAAAGCTTCAAATGGATCTTTTTCAACAGATACTGTCTGCGAAGAAACTTCATCCTGTGCAGGTGGTTCAGGTAAGTTGTTAAAATAATCACTACCACCAGTAGATCCTTTAGCATCAAGAAAACTAATATTATTAGCAATTATTTCAGTTACATAAACTTTTCTTCCCGTCGTATCATCATAATTTCGAGTCTGAATTCTACCTTCCACTGCAATTTGATTACCTTTTTTTTGATATCTACATAAATTTTCAGCTTGCTTATCCCAAACAACACAATTTATAAAATCCGCTTCTCTTTCACCATTAGCGTTAGTAAAAGTTCTATTAACCGCAACAGCAAATTGACAAACATTTCTACCTGAAGAAGTAGTTCTAAGTTCGGGATCTTTTGTTAATCTTCCGATTAAAATTGCTCTATTCATAATTCACTCCTACTTATCTAAGTTAATAACTAAATGTCTAATAATATTTTCGTCTATTCTTGCTACTCTATTAAATTCTTTCACAGCAGCATCATCATTAACTTCAATATTATATAAAAAGTAATAACCTGACTTAAATTTTTTAATTTCATAAGCAAATTCTTTTTGTCCTAATTCTTTAGACAAAGTAATTTTAGCTTTACAATCCGTCAAAACCTTCTCTAGAGATTTAACAGTATTTTTAACAGAAGATTCATCGATGTCTGGTCTCACAATAAACATAATTTCATAATTTTTCATTTTTACACCTCCTTTTGGACTAACGGCCTTTTTCAGGCAAGGAGCATCACGCTCACGAGTATTATAACAATTCTAAAGCCATAAGTAAATACTTTTTTCATAAATTCGCTTAAATTTTTCTATCAACATCATCATAATATAATATGAAGAAATACTCATATTATTTAAAAATTATTAAATATTTTTTATCTATAAATAGCAAAATCTAAAACTAAAATTCTAATCATCAAAGTAAATATTATATTTTAACAAAAAACATTATCGACCTTTTAAATTAAAGTTGAACACAACTCCTATTTAAATAAAATGGCAAAAAAATTTCCAACTCCAATCTTAATTTATAAATTCTTGCATATTTAAAGATAATACGATATAATTCTAATTGTATATTTGTAAAAAGAAAGGACGCAATATTAAAATGAAAGAGATTATTTTAGATACCCTATTAGACGCACTAAAACTGTTACCATTCTTATTTCTCGCCTTTTTCATAATTGAATTTATCGAACATCGGTTAACCAAAAAGAGCAAAAACATCATTACCAAGTCCCAAAAATTAGGCCCAGTTATTGGTTCTATACTAGGTTCATTTCCTCAATGCGGATTTTCTGTAATGGCTACCAATCTTTATACAACAAGAATAATAACATTAGGGACATTAATTGCCGTTTACTTATCAACTAGCGATGAAATGTTGCCCATTCTACTATCTGAAAAAGTAGATATTAAAATAATAGTTCATATAATTCTAATAAAAATAGCATTAGGTATGTTCTATGGGCTCGCTATTGATTTCTTCTTTCGCCAAAAAGAAAATAAAGAAAAGTACACTATCTGTGAAGAAGAACACTGCCACTGCGAAAACGGAATTATTTTATCCTCTATTAAGCACACATTAAATACAGTTTTATTTATCATATTAACATCCTTTATTATAAATGTTCTCTTCGTCTATATTGGTGAAGATTATCTTTCCAAGATACTTCTTAAAGATAGTATCATAAGTCCTTTTATAACTTGTCTAATTGGCCTTATCCCCAATTGTGGTTCAAGTATTATTCTAACCGAGCTATATCTCAATTCAGCTATCAGCTTTTCCTCTTTCATCGCCGGACTTTTAACAGGGAGTGGAACCGCACTTCTCATCCTAATAAAATCTAATAAAAATATGAAAGAAAATATCATGATAATAGCACTTATTTATCTTTTAGGAGCTTTTTCTGGTGTAATAATAAATATTATTGGAAAGATACTATAATCATTTTTAAGAAAAAATTAAGAAATCAGTAATACATTATTAATCGTAAAGGAAGTGATAAACTTGCGAATATTAATAATCGAAGACGAATATCCTCTAGCGGATGCTATTCAAGAAATATTAAAAAGAAACAACTATGCTGCGGACATTGAAACCAATGGTGAAGACGGACTAAATGCTGCCCTAACAAATATCTATGACCTAATAATTTTGGACCTTATGCTCCCTCAAAGAGATGGTTTAAATATCTTAAAAGAATTAAGAAAAAACCATCAAACCACTCCCGTAATTATCCTCACTGCCAAAGCAACAACAGATGATATTATTAAAGGTCTAGACTATGGGGCCGACGATTATCTTACTAAACCTTTTGCCACAAAAGAATTACTAGCTCGAATAAGAGCCATATCACGAAGAAAAGATAAAATAATTATTGATAACTTAAAATATGAAGACATTGAATTAAATAAATATAACCGCGAGTTATCTTGCATAACCACTAATAAAAAAATTAAATTAAGTGAGAAAGAATTTCTTCTTCTCGAATACCTCATAAATAATCAAAAAATAATTATTACTAAAGAACAAATTTTAGATAAATTATGGGGAAAGGAAAGTTTAGAATTAGAGTATAATAATGCTGAAGTATATGTATCTTTTTTGAGGAAAAAAATAAATTTCATTGGTTCTAGTGTTAAAATTAAAGCTCTTAGAAATTATGGATATATTCTTGAGGTAAACTATGATTCATAAGCTAAAAAAAAATATAACTATCTTAATAACTACGATACTTTCTATTAGTATAACTATTTTTTTGCTTATTATCAACATCATAAATATCACTAACAAAGAAAGTGAATTAAAAAATAAAATAGAAACTTTAGATAACTACCTCAACAATAAAAATCCCGATACTTATGATGAAGCCTTTATTTTCAACGAATACTATATAGTAAACATAAATACGTTTGGAGAGACAATAATTTTTGGCAATCAAAATAGTTCTTATGATCGAAAAGAGTTATTAAGTATTATCAGTCAAATACTAGATACTAATAATAACGAAGGAAAAATAAGAAATTTTATCTATAAAGTAAACACAGCTAATAACAGTATCAATATTATTTTAATGGATACTACTTCTGCCGATATCTATATTAAAAATATGATTATATATTCCCTAATTATTTGCCTTTTTAGCATTTTTATAATATATATCATTTCCAAAAAAATAGCAGTTAAAGTCACAAGTCCCATTGAAATAGCTTTTAATAAACAACGTGATTTTATTTCCGATGCTTCGCATGAATTAAAAACTCCTCTAACAATCATAACAACCAATGTCGAATTATTAAAAAATGATCTTAAAGATAATAAATGGTTAAACTATATTGATCAAGAAACAAAGAAAATGAGTAATTTGATAAAGAAGCTTTTAAATCTAACTAAAATAGATAGTACTAATATAAAACAGCGAGAAAACCTTTCTGATGTCATTGAATCTTCAGTTCTTCCTTTTGAAAGTCTAATTTACGAAAAAAATATTAAAATACTAACAAATATTGAAAAAAATATTTATTATATATGTAACAAAGAAGAAATAACTAATCTAGTTACTATCTTAATCGATAATGCTATTAGACATACCAGCCCTCAAAATAAGATTACCCTAGATTTAGAGAAAGAAAAAAACAAAATTATATTAACAATAAAAAATCAAGGTCTGCCAATTCCCCCATCCGAAAGAGAAAAAATATTTGAGCGATTTTATCGCATCGATAAAGTTCGAAATAGCAGTGAAGAACGCTATGGTTTAGGCCTAGCCATTGCCAAAGAGATTGTAAATAGTCACCAGGCTAACATCAAAGTTGATTGTCTTGAAGGATGGACAATTTTTCAGATAATTTTTAAAATCTAATAAAAAGCCTCTCAATCTTTTTCCTCCTTTTAAATTTTTAAGAAAAGTTTAAGAAAAAGAAAGTAAAATTTAAACATGCAAAGGAGGAAAAGATGATGGAAGAAAAGAAAAAAATATGTTCCAAATGCAAAACGGAAAACGAAGAAAAGGCAATTTTTTGTACCAATTGTGGAACTAGTTTAAATAAAAAAAAGAAGCATAAAAAAGTAGTGCTACCTAAAATTAAAATAAATAAAAATATTTTAATACCAATAATCACTCTTATATTAGGAGCAATCATAATGTTTGGATTAATCTCACTATATAATCCCACACTTATCTCTAATGTCACAAAGGTAGAAAAAGATGTAACAGTCACCGATACAGGTATTGCAGATGCAGTTGAAAAAATTTATGATGCTGTTGTTGTAGTAGAAAACTATAACAACGATAAACTAATAGCAACAGGAACCGGTTTCGTTTTTCAAAAAGACAATGACTATGGCTACATCATAACGAACAATCATGTCATAGAAAATGCCAATTCTATTTACGTAACTTTTACCAATGGAACAAGAGAAAAAGTAACTCTACTTGGATCTGATACCTATTCTGATATTGCTGTTCTTGCGATAGCTGCAGATAAAATAATATCTGTTGCAGAAATTGGAAACAGTGAAGAAGCAAGAGTAGGCGACACGACATTTGCTATTGGTACTCCATTAAATTATGAAGTATACTCTTGGAGTGTCACACGTGGTATCCTCTCTGGAAAAGATCGCCTTGTCGAAGTAAAACTTTCTAATAATTATTCTAACTCGGATTACGTTATGAAAGTATTACAGACAGACACCGCTATTAATTCAGGAAATAGTGGTGGTCCACTATGCAATTCTAACGGTGAAGTAATTGGAATAACCAACATGAAATTAGCATCATCGAGTGTCGAAGGTATGGGCTTTGCTATTCCTATTGAAACAGCTATAAAATATGCTAATAAATATATCGAAGGAAATACTATTGATAGACCATATCTTGGCATTGCCATGTATAATGTTTCTGATTTACGAATAAACACACTGGGAATAGATACAAAGCTAACAGATGGCGTATATATATATTCTGTCGAAGAAAATAGTCCTGCCGCAAAAGCTGGTCTTCAAAAAGGCGATATCATTGTAGGTATCGACGATCAAAAAGTTACTAATTCAGCATATCTAAAGTATCTATTATATGAATATAATATTAATGATGAAGTAAAAATTAAATATTATCGCAACAATAAAGAATACGAAACTACCGTCAAATTATTAGCTGAAAGTAGTTTATAATTATTGGCTATTAAAAGTTAAAAGGCACCTTTTTAAGATGCTTTTTTTAAACGTACTCTATTTATATTCAATATACTAGTATCATTCTACCTAAAAATACTCTACATTCCAATCATCTATAATATTTTTATTTATATTAAGAGTTCCAGATCCAACTCCCAAATCATGTCGCTTTTTATTTAATCCATGATAATCTGAACCACCTGAAATTAATAAATTTTTACTTTGAGAAAAATTAAATAAATATTCTGTTTGTTTTTTAGTAAACGTCGTATAAAAGCATTCTACCCCATCAAAGTTATGCACATTATATATCTTATCTAAAAACTTTTCTGTATCAGTAAATTTATATTGATAAGGATGAGCCAAAAAAATAATTCCTCCTGCCTCATGAACTAGCTCTATTATCTCTGTTAATAATGGCTTAAATTCAGCATGATTTATAAATAATTTACTATTGGGATTTGTTAATCCTTTTCTAAAAAAATCACTAAAAGAATCCCAAATATCCTCTTGTAAAATTTTTTTATTTTCAATATGTCTAACCAATTCTTCATATATATCACGTTCAAAAAATCTATTATTAAAGATTATTCGTTGCACATTTTCTAAATTAAATATTAATTGCAATTGTTTGAGCCTATCAAATAATCTATTGCAAAGAATCCGCATCCTTGTCCTTTCTAGTTCTTTTGAGTAATAATTATCCAAATATTCTTGTACTTTTATATAGTCAAAACCATATCCCAGAACCTCAATTAATCTTCCATCAAAAGAAGTAGTAAATTCACATCCCACAATAATATTTCCATCATAAAATTCTGATACATCAAACCTTTTCATTTCTCGATAAGCATTACAAGTATTATGATCAGTGATAGAAATAATATCCAAATTTGCCTTTTTAGCATTTATCAAAATTTCTTTTACCGAATCAGTACCATCAGAATACTTTGTATGCATATGTAAATCAATCACTTATAATTCCTCCATATTATATCTAATTAACTTTATATTTAATAAAGCATTAATTTTTTTCCCTCTCATCAATTCTCTTAAATGTCGTAATATGTGACTTTTTATATATTACCAAATCTTCAGATTTTATTTTAGCATTTTTATCATAAACATTTATATTTTTAGCAAACTTATCGATTGTAGATACTCGAACATCTACTTTATTATTTTCAATTTGATTTAAATAAGATAACGTCGTTCCTAATATTTCAGCAAATTTTTCTTGAGATAAGTTATACTTTTTACGATAGTATTTTAAATTAATTGCCAAAACTTCAGATAAATTCATAATTGCCTCCTCTATCTTTTATATACAAATCATTTTATATTTTGGCGAAAAGAATGTCTTTACTATAAAAACGAAAGAAAAATGTAAAAAATACTACTATTTTAATGACAAGAATTATTAATTATGTTAAAATTATATTAATGATATATGATAGGAGGACTTATGAATAATATAGTTTAATATTTCAAAAAATATAATAAAGAATATTCTAAATTAAAAATAACTATATATGTACTACAATAAAATAATACTAATTATTAAAAAAAGAAGGAAAGAAGGAAAAAAGTAATGAATTTAAATAGTAAAAACGATTCCCATACTGAAAATAATTCAGAATTTTCAAGTTCAAACTCCAATAATCTACATAACCAATTCGATAATAACAATCAAAACTATCAATCTAACACCACAGCTAATAATATTATGAACAATAATAATCAAAATAATAATAATAATAATATTGAAACAAATGTTGACATTTTTAACATGCAACCTATTCCAAGCCCTATTCAGTCTGATACAGCGGATAACAGTAACTTATCAGGGACTATTCCTGAAAGTGATTCAAAAATCCCAAACTCAAATCCTAATCTAAATAGTCAGCCTAATAACATTAACGAAACATCTAGTTTGAATAATACCACCAAAACAGACGAGGCCGCTTTTAACATATTCCCTACTCAAAATAACTCTAGTCAATTGATTGATGATGAATTATTGAAAGCTTTCATCGGAAATAATTATGAAAAAATTACCACCAAACCATTTAATTTTGCAGGATTCTTCTTTACAACATTTTATATGTTCTATAGAAAAATGTTTTTATACGCACTGATAGTCTTTTTAATAAATCTAGTTATATTAAATGTTATAAATGATTCTTTCATTACAGCGGTCTTTAATTTTCTTGTCGGATTATTTGTAAATAAAATTTATTTACATCATGCAAATAACAAAATAAATAAAATTAAAATTAATAATCCTCAAAAAAGTATCGACGAAATAAAAGGAATCTGCGCCTCTACCGGAGGAACCAGTATAGGAAAACTATTCTTGGGATTATTTGTAGAAATAATTATTGGCATTGTGGTTTTAATAATCATGGCTATCATAGGAATTACGTCGGCCTTTGGTAATTTATTTTTTGGCGAGGAAGGAATAATAAAATTTGGTGCCCAAGATGGAACTTACGACGGTGTATTAATTTATGATAATTCCGTTACAATGTTAAATGAATTTAGTATTGCTATACCTGACAAATTTAAAGAAAGTAGATCTAACGGCAATGATAGCATAGTTTATGAATATAGTAGTGGTAATAATATTTTCAATAGCTGTTCATTTTCTTTTCGAGGTATAAGTGATTATTCATCAGCAGAAGAATTAATTAATCAAATGCAAAAATATTATATAAGTAATAATTCTTCTAGTGTAAAAAAGGAAAATATTAACGGAATATCTTGGTATTATTTCAACTATAATAGTGCCTTTGGTCAAAATTATTATTATGGAACAACAAAGGATAATAAAGTCTATCTATTTGAATATGAAGTTCAAAAAGACACCGATTCATCTTGTTTATCGTATAAAGATCAAATTATAAACTCAATTAAATCAAAATAATTCTATAATTTTTGTCACATTACTTTTTTAAATAAAAGCAAATGATCTTCTACTTTATCAAATATTAAATTTAATAAAGAGAAATATTTATTAGTATAAAAAGACAAAGAAAGTGTACCAAAGTTAAGTCTAATAACATTTGAAAGCAATCCCTTTTTTCCACAAAGAAATCTTTCTATGACAATATCAGGAAAGATTTTTTCTTAATTTTTACATTGCAGTATAGCCACCATCAATTGGTAAAACCATTCCCGTAACATAACTTACCTCATCACTAGCTAAAAAAATCGCTCCGGCATTCGGTTCGCTCTCGCAACCATATCTCCGAGTGGAACAGTTAATTTCATATATCTTTTAAAAGCTTCTGTATTTAAAGTTTCATGAGTCAAATCTGTATCAAAATAACCAGGACAAATAGCATTACAAGTAATATTATATAGAGCCAATTCAGTCGCTACTGCTCTTGTAAAATTTATTACCCCACCTTTCAGCTACAGTATTCATTTCTATATTACCAACCAGCCCGTACATAGAAGCAATGTTAATAATTCTTCCATAATTATTTTTTATCACTATATTAGCAATTTCTCGTGTTACATAAAAAACACTATTTAGATCAGCACCAATAGTAAATTTTCACTCATCATCACTCATATTCAAAACACCATTATTTTTAGCATCTCCGGCACAATTTATTAAAATATCTACTTTTCCAAATTTTTTTCTTGTTAATTCAGCTGCCGCTTTAACTTCCAATATACTTGTAACATTACATTTAATTTGCAAACATTATATATCCAATTTTTCAACCTCTTCTTGCAATAATCTTAATCGTTCTAGTCTTCTTGCCATAACAACTAGATTGGACCCTTCTTTATCAAAACACCTAGCCGTCTGGTCACCCAAACCACTAGAAGGCCTTGTAATCACTACTATTTTTCCTTTTAAATTAAACATTTATTTTCCCTTCCTTTACTATTTTTTTAGTATAATATTTTAAAATAATATCAGTAATGAAAATTACTCGCTTGTCAGTTTAATTGACACCTAATAAAAATTACATAAAAATACATATTTATCTCATAATTCAACCATAATTATTAGATATAATATTTTCATAGTTTAAGAAAAACTATAGAAAGGTGATGATATTATAAGGAAAAATTATTTTAATAATAAAGGAGGAAATTAAAATGCAATTAAAAATAATTGGATCTGATTGTAGCAATGGAATGAAAATTATGAAAAACTTGAAAAAGGTCGAGAAAGACCTAAATATAAAACTTGATATTGAACAAATACCAATATCAAGTAAGGAAAAATATAATATAAAAATCATTCCAACAATCATGATTAATGATAAAAAAATATCAGAAGGTTTTGTTCCTAGCGAAAGAGAATTGACTAAAATTTTAAAAGAAGAAACTATTTAATAATAAAAAGATGGATATCATATATTAAAATGCCATCTTTTTATTATAAATTTTCCTTAATCATATAATAATATTAATGGTGATTAATTATGATAGTTAGACTTGGTTATGTAGCCATCAGTTTAGCAGTTAACGCTACAACATCTAGCCCATATACTTATAGCGAATATTTAAAAAATAATGATTTAAATAAATTAGACACAGTAATTAAATCAAATCTAATTAATTTGGAAAAAATAATTGATTACAATATCAGAAATAATATTCATTTCTATCGACTTTCATCAAAGCTTATTCCATTAGCAACAAAGGACGAAATAGAATTTGATTATATCACACCATATAGATTATTTTATAATAAAATAGGTAATAAAATAAAAGATAATCACATACGAGTAGATTTTCATCCTGATCAATTTACCGTTCTCAATAGTACAAATAGTCAGATTGTTAATAATACTATTAAAACCTTAAAGTATCATTATAATTTATTAGATGCACTTAAAATAAAAAATAAGCTTATGATTATCCACGTTGGCAGTAGTGTATTAGGCAAAAAAAATTCCATAACAAGGTTTATTAATAACTTCAAAAAATTACCATCATATTTACAAAAATCTATTGCAATTGAAAATGATGACAAAATATTTAATATCGAAGATTGTATACAAATATCTAAAGAATTAAATATACCTATTGTTTTAGATTATCATCATTATAACTGCAATAAAAGTATCTTAGATATTCCAACTATCTTTGATAGTTGGAAAAATATAATTCCAAAAATTCACTTTTCTTCACCCAAAAATATCCGTGAATTTCGAAATCATAATGATTACATTAATTGTGACGATTTTATTGCCTTCATCAATATAATCAAAGATTTTGGAAAAGACGTAGATATCATGTTAGAAGCAAAAGCAAAAGATGATGCTATGTTTCGCTTAATACGAGAACTTAAATACAAAACAAATTATAAATTTATTGATGATACAACATTTGAAGTAAAATAGAAAAAATTATTACACCTAGTAATAGTAATACATATAATATAAAAAGGAAATAAATTAATTTTCCCAAACTTTTTGAATTGTTCTTCATTCAGTAAGATAAAAGTTTAGTAACCATAAGTTTACTTTTTTATTATTTTTAATCTATAATTTTTTCGTCTCGACCATGAAAATAATAAAAAAATCGTAAAAATTAAAATTTTAATTGACTTATTTACAAAATATTGGTATAATTATTTATGCCTACTGATGCAGGTGTAGTTTAATGGTAGAACCTCAGCCTTCCAAGCTGACTGCGTGAGTTCGATTCTCATCACCTGCTCCATTTATGAGAGTAAACAAACTTTTAGGTTTGTATAACATATAAAAGCCTAGTAAACCATTGTATTTACTGGGTTTTTTGTTTGCCTAAAAGGAGCGTGATAAAATGAATATTACTAGAAAAAACTTCCCTTTAGCACTAAAAGACAAGGTATTAGAAAATGTCAACAAACGTAAACTAAATATAACCTTTCTTAATGGTGCTATTATAGAGCCTAAAAATGCTAATATTAGATTTATAGAACCTTATAAGATAATATTTAAAAGCAAATCTTCTACCCCCACTAAATATTTAATTGCTTTAGTATTTGATGAAGAATTAGGAAGTAGTCTAACAATATTTATAAATGAAATTGGAGATACAAATAAATGTAGTATTACTAAATTAATAAAAATTGTAAATGAAAATATATGTTTATAAACAACTAACCCACTAAATACTAATTTATACAA
>JAGHHB010000019.1 GCA_017887885.1 Bacilli bacterium
CTCCAATTCTTGTAAATATTTTATCAATAATTGGTAAATTAGCACTCTTAGCAGGAACAAAAGAACCCATTTGTGCCATAATAATAATAATAGCAAGCTCTCTCATATAAGTAGATTTCCCACTCATATTTGGTCCTGTAATAAGTAAAACGTCAGTTGATGCATCCATAATAATATCATTAGGAACATAAGCTTCTTTACTCACACGCTCAATAACAGGATGTCTACCTTCTATAATTTCAATCTTATTTTCATCATTCAATATAGGTTTAACTAAATTTAACTCATCACTACAAACAGATAAACTAATTAGAGCATCAATTTCACTAATAACATCCGCTGTTTTCTTAATTTCTAATACTTCATCTTTAATTTTGATTCTAATTTCACTGAATAACTCATATTCAAGTTCAAATATTTTTTCTTCAGCATTTAAAATTAGAGCTTCTTTTTCTTTTAATTCTGGAGAAATATACCGCTCATAATTTGTAAGGGTTTGTCTTCTTTCCCAACCCCATTCTTCACTTACATTTTCTACCTGTCCTTTAGAAACCTCAATATAATAACCAAATACTTTATTAAAACCAACTTTTAAATTCTTAATTCCTGTCTCTTCTTTTATTTTAGCTTCAAATTCCGCGATAAAATCTTTACCACCAGAACGTATTTTTTTAAGTTCATCTAACTCAGCGTTATAACCATCTTTAATTAAATATCCTTCTCTTACACTGATCGGAGGATTCTCATAAATACTCACATCCAAAAGTTCATATAAATCATCATGAGTATTCATCGTATAATTAAGTCCAATTTCTTTTACAATATCTTGTACTCTTGGAAGTACACTTAAAGAATTCTTGATTTGTAATAAATCTCTAGCATTTAAATTACCACAGATAACTTTAGCACACAATCTTTCTAAATCATAAACTTGATATAATAAATTTCTAAGTTCATCTGTCTCCATAAAATTAGTATTAAATACCTCAATTTTATGATAACGTTCTAATATTTCTTCTTTATTTCTAAGCGGATTCATAAGCCATGACTTAATTTTTCTTGAACCCATCGCTGTTTTAGTTTTATCGAGCAACCATAAGAGAGAATAAGTTCTTTCTTTAAGTCTAAGCGTTTCCACTAATTCCAAATTGCGAACTGTATGAACATCCATTTCTAAAAACTCTTGCTTATTTACGATTTCTACGCTAGATATATGATGTAAATCTTTAAGCTCCCTAACAACTAAATAATAAAGTAAATGCCTAATTCCCTGTTTTACTCTCACGTCTTGAGCGGAATTAATTAAATCTTCATACCCCTCCGTTAAATATTCACTACTAATCGATACTTCTATCCCATAAGTATTTTTAAGAAGATGAATAAACTCTGCATCAAGATTATTTTCTAAAATAACTTCTTTAATATTTAAATGTAATATTTCATTTATTAATTCTTCTTTATGATGATTAATACTTAAACTTTTAAGTTCCCCTGTAGATATATCAGCGATAGTTAAAAGATACAAATACTCTAAATCAAGAACACTAGCAATATAATTATTATCATGTTCATTTAAGCTCTCTAAATTCACTACTGTCCCTTTAGATATAACTTCAACTACTCCTCTTTTAACTGTACCTTTAACAGTTTTAGGATCTTCTAACTGTTCACATATTGCTACCTTATATCCCTTTTCAATTAATTTCTGAATATAAGGATTAACACTATGATAAGGAACTCCACACATAGGAACTCTTTCCTTTAATCCAGCATTTTTACCTGTTAAAGTAAGCTCTAGTTCGCGACTCGCGGTAATTCCATCTTCAAAAAATAATTCATAAAAATCTCCCAAACGATAAAACAACAATTCATCAGGATGTTCATCCTTAATTTCCATATATTGCTTCATCATTGGACTTAATTCTTCTCTATTAACTTCACATCTATTCATATTACTGCCTCTTTTACTACATGAATTATTATACCATTGATAATTTTTTTTGAAAAGAAAAAATGTAAGTTTATCTCTTTAAACTTACATTAGCAACATTTACTAAGTAACGTTCGCCCTTATCAGTCAAAATAACTTCACCATCATCAGTTAAATAATAATAACCTTTACCAGTCAATTCATCATATTTTAATTTTTCAATAAGTTCTTTTATATTCACTCCTGGATTATCTAACTGAGTTTCTAAAAAGTGTAAAATATCTTCATAAGAATATCCATCACAAGATTGTCTTAAAAACTCATATTTCACACCTCTTTTAAAAGATTTTGTATATTCAAGCATATTTTTCTCTACTTCTAAAATTTTTCGATTAACTAAAGAAAGCTTTCTTAAAATTCTAAGTTGTCCTCTTTCAATCTGAGTTTCTGGACGCAATGGATCACAAGATAGTAAAATCAAAGCAGCTTCCAAACGTTCTTTTAATTCTTTAAGTTCTTCGTAAAACATAATCATCCTCTTTTCATGTTTAATTATTCTAGCACAAGATTAAAAATAAGTCAAAAAAATGTGGGAATTAAAGGATCCCACTAATGAAATTTGAAACATTCCCGCCCATATATAAAGAAACGAGCTATATAGGCAGGATATAACTGTTTATATAACATAACCATTATAACATAAATAAGCACATTGTCAATACATTTTGTTCCTATAACCTGCATTTTAGCCGAACTACGAAGAACTAATTATTTTTTAACTCATTAATTCTTTCTTGATAATGATCTGATTTACAG
>JAGHHB010000020.1 GCA_017887885.1 Bacilli bacterium
CGGATCACTATCCCCTAGAGTATCCTGAACCTGAATCGACAGTAGAATTAATTAGAAGAAAATTTAAAATTAAAGAAGTTCCGGTCGAAATGCACGAGCGAAAGTTTGGCCGCTCTTCAATTAGTCCCCTGAAAAGCATTTATTATATGTTTAGTGTTTCTTTATCGATAATAACAACTAGTATTATGAAAGGAGCCAAAAGATGAGATTAGCTCTTACAATCTTTTTATTATTTTTGTTGTTTATACAACTAATTTTAATAATTCATACTATTAAGAAGAAAAAATTATCTATAAAATATGGAAGTTTTTGGATATTAGCAATTTTATTAATGGCAATTATTGTTATTTTTCCTTCTATTTTATTTAATATTTCTTCTTTATTTGGTTTTGAAGTTCCCTCTAATATGATATTTCTACTTGGTTTTTTCTTCTTATTTTATATTATATTTATTCTGACAACCAGTATTTCTATTCAAAATGAAAAGATTAAACTATTAATTCAAGAAGTATCTTTATTGAAAGAAAGTGTTGAGGAAGATGGAAAGAAGGAGTAAAATGGTCATTACTATTTTGTTTATATTATATGTTATATTTGCATCTTCTGGTTTAGTATTATTTAAGCTAGGATCCACTAATACCAATATCCATTTGAACATTTTAGGATTTAGCATTAGTCTTTCTTGGAAGATGTTAATAGGAATACTATGTTATGGTGTTAGTTTCCTATTATGGTTATATATTGTCAGTCATACAAACCTGACTTTTGCAATGCCGTTATCAGTCGCAATTGTAAATACATTAGTAATTGTTGAATCATGTCTCTTTTTAAAAGAAAAAATAACTCCCATTCAGGCAATTGGCATCTTTATCGTTATATTTGGAGTTATGATAATGACATGGGGGAGGAAATCATGAAAAAGTTAATAAAGAATATTTTAATGTCATTGATTACATTTTTAGCAGTTTTAATCTACTGTAAAATTATATTTAAAGGAAATTCATATAATATTCTTGTATCATTTCTTTATTTTGTTATCTTTTATTTTTACAGCAAAAAAGAATATAATTTTGATAAAAGAACTAAAAAGTATGCCCTTCTTTTAGGATTATTTGTCAGTCTCATTCTATCTGTTGGCAGTATAGTTAGTTCTTATATATATCAATCAGCAATTAATATCTTCAATATTAGAAATATTTTATATTTTGTAGTTGCGATGTTAGGTTTTTCCTTTTTCTTTTACCGTCTTTTTGGAATAATGTTTAATAAAATAAAGACAATAAATTTTTTAGAAAATCATGATAAAATGACTTGGCGCAGTTTTTTAGTTATTTTTATTATCATTTTAGTAGGTTATTTATTATATTACATTCGTTTTTATCCAGCTTTAATGACTACTGATTCTTACTATGTGTTACATTATGCCAATAACTTTATTTTGAGTGACTTTCATTCTTTTGGTCATACATGGTTTATGGGAATTTTCTTTCATCTTGGCAAAATTTTATTTAGTAATATGAGTATGGCTTTAGGGTTTGCTATGTTTGTTCAGATGGTCTGTATGGCCCTAATTTTTACCTTTGCTATATACTATTTATATAATAGAGGTCTTAAGAAAAAAATTTGTCTTTTATTAGTTTTAGTTTATGCTTTTAATCCCTTACATGCCTATTATAGTATAACATTATGGCGCGATATAATGTTTGGTGGAGCTTTTGTTTTATTATTTATTGCAATTCTCGATTTTCTTAATTGTCATTCTATTAAGAAACGTTATATTTTTCTCTTTATTATTGGAAGTTTATTGATGCTCTTTTTCAGAAACAACGGAATTTATATATTTATTTTTATGGTTCCTTTTATCTTGTTGATATTGAAGAAAAGGCGTCTTTTAATGAGTATTTTATGTGGTGGAATACTAGTTTTCTATTTTGTTATTAAAGGACCAGTCTTTGACTATTTCAATGTTGCCAAAACTACTTCTGTCGAAGCTTTTTCGATACCACTACAACAAATTGCAAGAGTTATTGCCAGCGGCCGTGAAATTCCAGATGAGGATAAGGCATATTTAGAAAATTTATTTACTGATTATGATCAAATTAGTAATAAATATAGTTCGATAATAAGTGATCCTATAAAAAATCTGACGAATAATGATTATCTATCAAATAATAAGTCTCAATTTTTAAAGACATGGCTAGATTTACTGATAAAATATCCTAATGTTTATATTGAAGCTTATTGTTTGCAGACTATTGGTTATTGGTATCCTGATATTATCTACTGGGCAACAGCGGGTGCAAAAGATAACTATATTTTTGAAAGTGAACCCGTATTGACCGATCCACTCACTCCTTCTTGGTATAATTATATTATTGATAAAACTACTTCTCGAAATCTTCCTTTATCCAATCTAATATGGAGTGTAGGTTTACCCTTTATTCTATTAGTTATTTCTTCATTTGTGCTTTGTTATTTGAAAAACAAAAAGTATTTACTTTGTTTTATCCCTCTATATGGTTTGTGGCTGTCGATAATGGTTGCTACTCCTGTCTTTAGTGAACTTAGATATGTATATGGTCTATTTACTTGTCTACCTCTATTTATAGTTTTGCCCTTTATTGTAAAACCAGAAAAGAAAAGATCATAAATATATAATAAAATATCTTTGGTTTTAAAAAAAATAAAAGATAGTTTTAAGTTTTATTTACTTATAATAACTATTAATTTAAAAAATTTGAGTTATATTGATAAAACAAAGGATATGTTATATAATATAAATGTAAATAATTTAAGGAGTTGTAGTAATAATGGATATAAAAAAATTTCTGATAATAGTTTTAACTACTTTTGTTTTCACAGCATTATTTATTCCTATAGTAAAAAAAATTGCAGAATTTATTGGAGCAATGGATATTCCGAATGCAAGAAAAGTGCATAAAAAACCAATTCCAAGACTTGGTGGATTAGGAATATATGCCGGTTTTTTGTTAGGTTATATGTTATTTGGGATTCATTCTGTACAAATGAATGCTGTATTAATAGGTAGTTTTATTATTTTGATAATAGGAATTTTTGATGATATTAAACCTGTCCCCGCTAAATATAAATTGTTAGGACAAATTATAGGAGCTTCCATAATTCCTCTCTATGGAGGAATTCTTCTTAAAGATATATCTGCTTTTGGATTGTATTTAGATTTTGGAATTTTTTCCTATCCAATAACGATAATTTTTATTGTTGCTATAATTAACTGTATAAATCTAATTGATGGTTTAGATGGTTTATCTTCTGGTATTGCTTCCATATATTTTCTAACAATTGGAATAATAGCTATTCTTCTTAATAATTCGAGTGGTTTGGATGTAATACTAACTTTTATCATGTTGGGAAGTACTTTAGGCTTTTTATTGCACAACTTTAATCCCGCTAAAATATTTATGGGTGATTCTGGGAGTATGTTTTTAGGATATATTATATCAGTGATTGCCTTACTTGGATTTAAAAACGTAACCTTAACATCTTTCATTGTTCCTATCTTTTTATTAGCTATTCCCATTATGGATACATTATTTGCTATTCTCCGAAGAATCATCAATCATAAGCCACTTGGAGAACCAGATAAAAATCATTTACATCATCAACTATTAAATTTAAAGTTGTCACAAAAAAAGACCGTATTAATAATCTATTTGGTTGATATATTGTTTGCAATTGCCTCTATTATTTATGTTATAGGAAATAGAGCCTTTGGTACTAACTTATATGGAATAATCATTTATGCCATACTATTTGTCTTAATATTATTACTAATTACAAAAACTAATATTATTTGGAATCATCAGAAAAAAAATAAAAATGATCATAACTAATGAACATTTTTATTTTTTTAATATAAGTTTGTATTTTCTAAATTAATATGCTAAAATAAATAATATAAGGATAGTGAAGATGATGAATATAATAGATATAATAATAAAAAAGAAAGATCAAAAAGAATTAACTGACAAAGAAATAAAATACGTTGTTGAAAAGTTTACACAAGGAAACATTAAAGATTATCAAATGTCTGCACTTTTGATGGCTATTGTCATAAATGGTTTAACCGACGAAGAGACTATCAGTTTAACAAAATATATGGTATTATCTGGAGATATTTTAAATTTAGACAACATAGACAATATTGTCGACAAACATTCAACTGGAGGAGTAGGTGACAAGACGACCCTTATCGTTGCTCCTATTGTCGCTTCGTGTGGTTGCAAATTAGCAAAAATGTCTGGACGAGGGTTAGGTTATACTGGTGGAACAATCGATAAACTAGAATCCATACCAGGCTTTAAAGTATCTCTAACTAAAGAGGAATTTATCGAGGAAATTAAAAATTTAGGTATGTCTATTACCAGTCAGACTGAAAATATTGCTTTAGCGGATAAAAAAATATATGCTTTAAGAGATGTAACCGGAACGACGGAGTCAATTCCCTTAATTGCTTCTTCTATCATGAGTAAAAAAATAGCTTCAGGTTCTAAAAAGCTAGTATTAGACATAAAAGTAGGAGAGGGGGCTTTAATAAAAAACATTTCTGATGCCAGAAAATTAGCTAATTTAATGATAAAAATAGGTAAAGAAAACAGTATGCAAGTAGTTTGTCTTCTTACCAATATGGATATACCATTAGGAAATAATATTGGCAATTCTTTAGAAGTTTTAGAGGCAATTAATACCTTGTATTATTTTCCAGATACCAATTTGACAAGATTATGTAGTGAATTAGCTACCCAAATGGTATCGCTAGCTTTAGATATTGATTATGATGAGGCTAAAAAAAGGGTGGATGAAACTTTGAGGAGTAAAAAAGCATACAATAAATTATTAGCCTTTGTAAACGATCGTAATGGTGATATAACTAAATTACCCAAAAGTAAGTATTTTTATCAAATAAAAAGTGATAAAGAAGGGTATTTATCAGAACTTTCTTCTTTGGAATTGGCAAAACTATCAATGCATTTAGGAGCTGGAAGAAAGACAAAAGAAGATTCTACGATTGACTATTCAGCAGGGATTATAATAAATAAAAATTTAAATGATAAAGTTAAAATTGGTGATGTAATCATAACTTTGTATACTAATGGTGAAATACCTCAAATTGATAAAAATATATTATTTAAAATAGCTGAAAATCCAAATAAAGCTTACGATCTCATTTATGAAATAATCAAATAATATTTACAAACAAATTAAATTATAGTATCATATAGTTTATGAAAGAAGGTATAAAATGGAAAAAATGACGATGGATAAGCTCGTTAATCTATGTAAACAGTATGGTTTTATCTTTCAGGGAAGTGAAATATATGGAGGACTTGCCAATACATGGGATTTTGGTCCTTTAGGAGTTCTCCTTAAAGATAACGTCAAATCAGCTTGGATAAAAAAATTCATTCAAGAAGATCCTAATAACATTAGGATAGATTCAGCAATTTTAATGAATCCTAAAACATGGGAAGCATCGGGACATTTAAAAACTTTTTCCGATCCCCTAATAGATTGCCGTGAATGTAAAACTCGTCACCGAGCTGATAATCTTATTAACGATTATTCCCATTCTTTAATTGGTGATTCCATGACTGATGCTGAAATGCTAGCATATATAAAAGAAAATAATATTCCTTGTCCTAAATGTGGGAAAAGTAATTTTACAGATATTCGTGAATTTAACTTAATGTTTAAGACTTTTCAAGGTGTAACTGAAGATGCCAAATCAACAATATATTTAAGACCAGAAACAGCACAAGGAATATTCGTTAATTTTTTGAATGTTCAAAGAAGCATGCGTTTAAAGATTCCTTTTGGTATTGGGCAAATTGGTAAATCATTTAGAAATGAAATAACACCGGGTAATTTTATCTTTAGAGTAAGAGAATTTGAACAGATGGAATTAGAGTTTTTTTGCAAACCTAAAACAGAATTAGAATGGCATAAGTATTATAAAGATTATTGTTATAATTATTTGCTATCGTTAGGAATAAATAAAGATAATTTAAGATTACGTGATCATTCTAAAGAAGAATTATCGTTCTATAGTAATGCTACAACTGATATTGAATATAAATTTCCTTTTGGTTGGGGTGAATTGTGGGGAATAGCTTCTAGGACAGATTATGATTTAACTTGTCATCAAAAAACTTCTGGACAATCTATGATGTATTTAGATCCCGAAACTAATGAAAAATATATTCCTTATGTAATAGAACCATCGGTTGGAGTTGAAAGAACGGTTCTTACTGTTCTTTGCGATGCCTATCACGAAGAAGAATTAGCGGATGGAACGACGAGAGAAGTAATGAAATTTCATCCATATTTAGCACCTTATAAAGTTTGTGTTTTACCACTAGTAAAAAAATATCATAGCGAAAAAGCACGAAAAATCTATGCAGAATTGTCACAGAAATTTGAAACAACATATGATGATTCGGGAAGTATTGGAAAGAGATATCGCAGAGAAGATGCAATTGGAACGCCTTTTTGTATAACTATTGATGATGAAACTCTAAATCATAATATCGTAACAATAAGATTTCGAGATACAATGAAACAAGAAACAATTAAAGTGGAAGAAATTGCCTCTTATATCGAAAATAGAATAAAATTTTAGAAAATAAATACTATCTTATCATAGTTTAAACGGTTAAGTAACTATTATTATTTAAAGAAAAAATTTTTAGAACCATTTTAGTAGGGAAGAGAAAATATTTTCTTTTTTTCTTTACATCTTGATATTTTGTATGTTATAATTACTATGTAAAATAATAGTAGGTGGTAATTAACTATGGAAGAAAAGAACAAACTCATAATTGCATATATTGAAAATAAAGTTAAAGAATTAGAAGAGATGTCTATGTACATTCATAGAGAAAATATTGATAAATTACTTGCCGTTTTTTTAAATAGAGAAGAAGATATCACAGCTATAAAAGCCAAAATCGATGATATTTTTCGCAATAGTATAGCAGAGTATCAGAAAAGTTTAGACAGTATGGGAAATACATATGAAGAAGTTCTTAATGCCTATCAAAAAATAGAAAAGATGAATAGGACAAGTGCCAAAGTATACTTGAGAGGAGGAATTGTTCCGTATGTTCTCCTAAACGAAGATTCTAATCGCCGCCATAGCAATTTAGACCTTCTATGTAGTAAGAAAGATATAAATATGTTAAGAGAAATATTTCGTAAAAAAAATATTTATGATCCTAAAAAAGATAGTTTGACGTATACCATTAATAATATCGATTATGGGTTTCAAGTTATCATTGATAAGGTAAAAGTAGATATTGCTGTTTTTGAAGAAACTGAAGATGGAATAATTGAGTATAGTTTTGATTGTAAGAAAAGATTAGGACGAATTAAAAATTTAGCTGCTAGAATATCTGATTATATTGTCCCTTATGTTTCGGCAAACAATAAAAAATATATGACATTGTCATTAGAGTTCGTAATAGCGGACAAATTAATGACAGGAAGGGCCAAAGATCAAAAGGATATTGAAAAGGCCCAAGAATGTAATGGTATTAGTGATGACAAAATAAAAAAGATGCCTTTGCCAATTGTTAGGGAAGAAAAATTAATTGGTGACAATCTTGAGTTTACAAGTACTATGCCTAAAATAAAGTTAGATATTCCTAAAAGAAACGGAGAAAAGGGTTTTATCAATTTTGCTACAATTATGCTATTAATAGGAATAGTTGTCTGTATTATATTGACAAACAAGTGACTTGAAAAAGTCTTTTTTTTATTATAAACTATAAATAGTGATTTGTATGGAAAAAGAATTTAATAGTTGTTTGTTATGTCCTAGAATGTGCGGCATAAATAGAAATAAAAATGAGTTGGGATATTGTCGAGCAGGATCAAAAATAAAAATTGGAGGATATCATTTACATCGGTGGGAAGAGCCTGTTTTGACTGGAAAAAACGGGTCGGGAACAATATTTTTTTCTTATTGCAATTTAAGATGCGTTTATTGTCAAAATTATGATATAAGTACAAAAAATAAAGGTGATGAAATAACAATTAGAAGATTTTCAGATATTTGTCTTTTCCTTCAGTCAAAAGGAGCTACTAATATTAATCTTGTAACCCCTACACATTATATTCCGTTAATAAAAAAAGGGTTGCTTTTGGCTAAAAAAAGAGGCTTGAATATCCCTATAGTATATAATACTTCGGCCTATGAAAATATTTCTAGTCTCCAACTGTTAGACGGATTAATTGATATTTATTTACCTGATTTAAAATATTTTTCAAATGCTTTAGGAAAGTATTCACAGGTTGAAAACTATTTTTATTATTCCACAAGAGCCATCGAAGAAATGTATCGTCAAGTTGGGAAGGTAGCTTATAATAAAGATGGAACTTTAAGAAGAGGTGTCCTTATAAGACACTTAGTCCTTCCAGGACATATGGAGGACTCGAAGAAAATTATGGAGTATTTATATAATAAATATCAAAACAATGTTATTGTCAGCTTGATGAATCAGTATACTCCTATTCGAAAACTAGAGTATCCTAATCTAAACCATAAAGTCTCTTCGAGAGAATATAATAATTTGATTGATTATGCATATGATCTTGGCTTCAGAAATTGTTTTGTTCAAGATGAAGAAAGTCAAAATACAAGTTTTATTCCTTCTTTTAAAGGAGATAGTTTAATTTGATGTGAGCCTTTTATAAAAAGGGCGATATATGGTTGCTTTCTCTAGATTTTCTCTAACTGACCTTGAAAAATTTTAATTGACTAATAACTATTTAAATGTTATACTTATATAGAGTAGGAAAGTGAAAGCTTATGAGGAAGAAAGTAATGAAAAGTAATACTATCGATATTAGAAGAACCATTTTAATATCAATAATGCTTTTTTGTATTATTATGGCAATGATTACTTATTGGATATATGCATATTACCATAAACATTATAACTACAGTATCGATAATAAAATAATAAGTCATCGAATTAGTGATTATTTAGAAGTTGATGGTAATTTGGTATATTTAAAAAACATAACTGATGATATTAATAATAGCTTTTTAAAAAGACAACGAGGTATTTTAGATAATAATGAAATTGTTGATACTAATATCGACAAAAATTTAGATAATAAAATTTTATCAATAAAAATTAGTTATATTATTTATGGGGATCTTGCAAATTATGAGAAAATTCTTACTTTAAATGTCGATTTAGAAAGTAGTAGTGAACTTGGCAGTCAGGAAATGTTAGACATGGCTTCTAGTAATTACAAAAATATCGCTACAGATCTTTTCAATGAATATATAAGATTATCTGGTAATACTGATAAAATGATGATAGATGCAATTACTGGTGAAGAAATGAGTAGCGAAGAATTTAATGCTAATGGTGAAAGGTATATTGTACGAATAAGAGAAAAACTTCCCGAAATTATGAGTTTTTATATAACAGATGGAACGTTATTTTATACAGTTAAATTGCAGGATCTTTATAAACTTTGTTATCAGACTAATATGGATAATGCAACGGCTTATATAAAAAAAGAAATTGGAAAAATCGATAAGGAGGAATTATAATGGAAAATATTTTATCAGCAACCGCTATCGGAATTGGAATTATGTTGGGGTTAGCTTTTTTAGGACTAGGTCTTGGAGTCGGATTACTTGGTGGAAGAGTAGCTGAAGCTGTAGGGAGAAACCCAGAAACTAAAAATGATGTCGTTCATTCAATCATGACTATTTTAATTATATTTGCTATTTTCTTATTATTTTTATTTGCTTTTTGCTTCTTATTACTATTCTTTAATCCGCTTGTGGGATAATATATGACTGAATTTATTATCTCTTTTATTGTCATTATTTTACTTGTCATTGTTATGAGCTTAATTTTAAAAAATACTGTTAAGACAATCGATGATAAGTCAAAATCATATTTTGTTGATAAACTTAAGGAATATGATCATTTAATTGAAGAGAAAGAAAAACGTTTAGAAGAAGTAGAAGAAAGATTACAGAAACAACAGGAAGAATTAAAAGAAAATAGTCGCTCTGAAACTAAACCAAGTTATGACTTTGATAGTAGTATTATAGATTTACTTACAGAAACTAACTATTTAGATAAAAATGTTTTTGCTATTAATAAAAAGATTGAAGAAAAATTTATTATTAATTATGAAGATTTAATAAAAGACTTTATTTCAAATATTAAAGATAATAATAGGTATGATTTTTGCCTTAATTTAAGAAATAAATTTACGCCTGACGAAATATATAAAATAGAAATTTTACAACCGGAAGAACGGGATCAATACTTACAAGAAAAACTTAACAACGAAGAATATAAAGTCTATGAGATATTTTTAAGCACTAATAAATTTAATATGGAAGATTTTATTGATTATTTAAATAGATTAATTGAACTTAATGATCCTACTGTTATAATATTAGTTTCTAATAAAAATATTAATTTTGATTATATTGATCAGAAAATTAAGACGGTCGTTTCAGAAAAAATATATAGAGGAATAAAAATTTTGTATAAAAATAAAATTTATGATTTTAGCTTAAATGAAGGGAATGTGTAAGATGGAACTTAATAAGATTGATAAAAAAGTAGAGGAAATTAAAAACAATGATAACATTTACTCTGTTGGCAAGGTAATAAAAGTTAATCCTTATACTGTTATTGTCTCTGGACTTAATGATATAACTTATTATGAAGAAGTCGATATTGCCGATAAAGCTAAAGGATTTGTTTTTGCAGTTGGGAAAAATTCTGTTACCATATCAATTGTTGAGATTACTGAAAAAATCAATCCGGGTGATTTGGTCTATTCATTAAAAAAACAATTTAAATGCTTATTTAGTATGGATTCTATGGGAAAAGTTATCGATATTTTTGGTAATGATCTAATTGCTGATAAAAAATTTGATAATTTAGTAGAAGTTCCCATTGAGAATGATCCTCTTCCTCTTATGGATAGAGATCTAGTAACTAGAGAATTTTTAACTGGTATTACAGGAATTGATATGCTCTATCCTATTGGAAGGGGACAAAGACAGCTTATAATCGGAGATAAAAAGACTGGTAAAACACAAATAGCCCTCGATGCCATTGTTAATCAAAAAGATAAAAATATGGTTTGTATATATGTGGCCATAGGTAAAACTAAAAAAGAAGTTAAAGATATCTATTATGAACTAGCCAAACGTGGAGCGGCTAGCTATACGATTATTATAGCTTCCTTTCACGACGAACTTCCTAATAGAACATATTTAACTCCTTATGTGGCTTTGTCAATTGCTGAAGAAATGATGTTAGATGCTTACGATGTTTTAGTAGTTATCGACGATTTAAAAAAGCATGCTGATGTTTATCGTCAAATTTCACTAGCTAGTAAAAAAACACCAGGACGAGATGCTTATCCTTCAGATATTTTCTATGCCCACTCAAAGCTTTTAGAAAAAGGATGTCAACATAAAAATGGCGGTTCAATAACAATTTTGCCAATTATCGAGACGAAATCTTCTGATATTACCGATTATATTTCGACAAATATTATTTCGATATGTGATGGACAGTTAGTTCTTTCAAGTAAGAATTTTGCTAAAGGTGAAAAACCAGCCTTAAATTATGGACTTTCGGTATCACGACTCGGTGGTAACGTTCAAGATAAAGAAATGAAAAAATTAGGTAGTCTAGTTAGAAATGAACTTTTAGAATATTTAGACGTTAGAGATGTTTATGAACTTGCTAATATTGATGAAATGAGTCCTGAACTCCAAAAGAGAATGAAAGATGGTAAGATTATTCTAGATAAACTTCGCCAGTATAAGTTTGCACCCAAAAGTAAAGAAGAAATGTTGAGTTTATATAGATTTTTAGAGGTTGGTGAAAATGATGGAAGTAGGTAAGATTATTACAATAAGTGACATATCGATAGAAATAATTTTATCCAATACTGATGTAAAAATTGGTGATATTCTCGAAGTTCAAAACGATCATAAATATGTCTTTGAAATTATTGAAGTCAATAATATATCGGCTACTTGTGTGAGTTTATATACGACGAGAGGCTTACAAAAAGGAAGCATTGTTATAAAAGTTAGCGATGGCCTAGAAATAGAATACTCTGATAAAATATTAGGAAGAGTCTTTAATTCTTATGGGACTATTATTGATGGCCTACCTTTTGAAAGTGAACATAAGGTAAAAGTAAATAATGATACCGTATCTCTTAAAGAAGTAAAAGTAGAGAATGATCCATTATGGACTGGTATTAAAGTTATTGACTTTTTCGCACCGTTGCAAAAAGGCTTTAAGATGGGATTGTTAGGAGGAGCAGGCGTTGGCAAAACTGTTTTAATTAAAGAATTAATTCATAATATTTATTCTAGTTCTAATTCTAATGCTGTCTTCGTTGGAGCCGGAGAAAGAAGTCGTGAAGGAAAAGAACTATATGAGGATATGAAAAGTTCTAATTTATTGGATAAGATGGTAATGGTTTTTGGTCAGATGGGAGATAATCCTGTATCGCGTAGCAAGTCTGTTGCTACGGGTCTTAGAATGGCTGAGTACTTACGTGATGAGAAAAAACAGGATGTCCTAATATTTATCGATAATATTTATCGTTTTATTCAGGCCAAAGCCGAAATTGCTACTGATTTAAAAGAATTACTTATCGAAAATGGATATCCAGCTAACATGGCTAATGAGGTGAGTCAAATCGAAGAGAGAATCAATTCCAACAATAACGGTTCGATAACTTCTTTTCAAGCTATTTATATACCCGCTGATGATTTGACCGATGATGCTGTTCAAACTGTTATGAGTTACATGGATGGACAGATCGTGCTAGACCGAAAAATAGCGGAACTTGGTTTATATCCGGCAATCAACGTTTTTAAGTCAACGTCAAAATTAATTGATGCTGAAAAAATTGGGGAACGTCACTATAATTTAGTTGAAAAAGTTTTGGCTTGCTTAACTAGATACGAAGAATTAGAAGAGATAATTGCTGTTTTAGGAATTGAGGAGTTATCAGAAGAGGATAAAAATATATTTTATCGTTCTAGAAAACTACGAAATTATTTTTCACAGCCAATGTTTGTTGCAGAATCTTATACCAATATTAAAGGAGAATTCGTCGATATTAAAGATGTTTTAGATGATGTTGAAAATATTTTAAAGGGAAAATATGATACTGTCGACGAGAGTAAATTCAGATATATAGGTAAGTACAATGGATAATAAAGGAATAAAAGTAAGAATATTTGATATGCAGCATGGACTTCGTGAATATGATGACGTTAAGATTATCAGAATTATCAGCAAAGATTATAATTTACTTATAATGAAAGATTATTTACCAATAATTGGCGAAATTGAAGGTTCTATTGATATTAAAAACGATACGATTGATTTATCTTTTCCTAAAATTAGAGCTTTTTACATGAACAGTAATAATATTTTTAATCTAATGATAAAAGAAGAGGGGTAAATTTTATGAATGATATCTTTTACTTTGCCTTTGCTGCATTAATTGTCGTAATTGCAATTTATATTATTTTAAAAGTGTTAATAAAAAAATTTAATCCCGAAAAATCACAAGTCAGAATCTATGGTATTCTACAGGGAATTAGTACTTGTGAAATAATTAGTATAAGTAGTGCTATTATTAGTTATGTTTTTATGATATATTTAATGGTTTCTTTTGTCGACGTTACTATTGATATTGTTATAATCGTTACCTTTCTTTCTTTACTGGGTGATATTCTCATAAAAAATAAAAAGATACTTATCAATCTCTTTTTAACCTTAATTTCACTAGCAGGTATTAAAATAATTTATTTAATTCATGATTATCTTTCAGCAGAATATATGTCCGTCTGGATGCTCTTACTTCTCGTCTTTGTCATGCTCTTTGTCTTTTTGTATCTTTCTTATACTTTGTTAAAAAACCTAAATAGTGTTGTTATTGCCAATAAATATATTAGAAAAGGTGATAAAAAGTGAGAATTAAAAATGTCGTTAAAGTGATGAACTTTCATTCACTACTTAGAGTAGATGCTTCTAAAAGACAAGCCGAAAGTTATCGTAATGTTGGTGAAGAGATAACACAAATAATCAAAACAATTGTTTATAATAAAAATCTTGTTTTAGATAAAAAAACTATACTTCCAGATCCTAAAATGCCACGTCTTAATATATATATTGCTAATGATTATGGCTTTTGTGGTAATTTTAATTCACAAGTAGCAAGGCAGATAAGGCAAGATACTGATGATTATAAAATCATTATTGGTAAAAAAATAATTTATAAAGATGATAAGACGATCTTGAAAATTGATAAAGATAATTTTTATCTAGAATTTGCTAAAATAGAAAAAACAATTGACGAAGCAGTACAAAATTTATCATATAGCGAAATTAATCTTTACTATAATCACTATAATTCTAGTACGTCTTTTGATTTTCGTAAATTAACTTTATTTCCTATAGAATTTAATGGGGAATATGATACTAAAAATGATTTTGTTATTGAAACAGATATTACTACGATGCTTCATAGCTTATTATCTTTTTATATATTATATGAACTTAGAATGTGTGAATGTATTTCTCGTGCTGCCGAAAATGTTATTAGAAGCCAAATTACTAGTCAGGCACTAGATAAAATTGAAGAGATGGAAATAGAGCTTGAAAATAAGAATCGCAAAAAGAAAAAAGATGACTTAATTATCAAAACAGTAGAAAATTTTAAGAAAATATCTTTTATGGAGGATAAAAATGGATAAGTATGATTATATTACAGCTACTATTCCTGAAGAAAAAGAAAGACTAGCAAAAATTATTGCATATTTAGAAAGTACTAATAATTCTTCTGATAATCTTTTGGACTATAAAAAAAGATATGCCAATATCGATAAATATTTAAATGCCAAAAATAGATATTTAGCGGTCTTATCTAGTATTAAAAAAGATAAAGAAAAATTAGAAAAATTAATGGTAACTAAAGAAGAATATGCCGTCGATAACATATTATTAGAAGATACTCTTCTCTCAAAATTTCATGAAGATACTTCTAACAAATATAAAGATCTTTTATATGAAGATATTAAGTATCAAAGTGAAGATATTAGTACTATTTTATATCTATTGTTTGAAAAAGAAACTGATTATTCGCAACTTGTCATTAAGAGGAATCGTCTAAAAGAAAGATTAAATAAAAATATTTTTCCTAATACTTATAATACAATAATAAGTCAAAGTATCCTAATTGAAAAGCAATCTAGTATTTTGGATGAAATATTCATATTAGAAAATAATATTAAAATTGAAGAAAGCAAAATTGAAGCTATTTATGATTCGGTCATGACTGAAGATATACTCAAAATTTTATATGAATTTTGGATTGTAGACTCTTACGATGTAAATAAAGTTGATAAAAGTAAAATTTTTCAAGACAATAAAAGTCTTATTAGTATAAAAAATTATACTGAAGATAATCAGCCAATAGCAAATACCTCTAGAGAAGAGAAAAATATTTCCTTTCCCGATTTAAATTTACCAGGTATTAACGAAAGCATTTTTGTTAATATCGATGGTAAAAACTATATTAAAGATGAAGATTCTATGTCTTAACTTTTAGAACTTAAAGTAGAAAAACCACAAAAAAAGGTATTGATTTTTTAATTATTATTTGATACAATTATTAATGTAAAGGAGGATTGAAAAAATGGGAGAAGAAAATAGAAAGGGACCTGGTATATTTTATGCTGTAATAGGTGTGGCTACTTTAGTTGTAGCAATTATTGGAGCTACATTTGCATATTTTACTGCTACTGGTACTGATGATGATACTGTTACTGGTACAGCCGCTACTGCTGGTTTATCTTTAACTGTAGATAAAATTAGTACAGATGCTACTGGTGGTCTAATACCTATAGCTGAAAGTTTATTAAATAATGGTTTAGCTGGTGACACTGCTAGCGGGGAGAAAATGTGTTTAGATAAAGAAAGTAATACTGTATGTCAAGTATATAGAATTACTGTTGAAAATACTGGTACTGTTCCAGCTAGATTAGATGGAACACTAACTTTATCCGCTACTGGTTATACTAATCTTAAGTGGGCTAATATAAATAAAGATTCTGGACTTACTTCAGATGCTACTCCAGATGAGGTTGGATCTAATCTTAATGCTAGTAGTGTTACATCAATTACTGCTAATGAACTATTTGCAGCTAGTCAAACAAAATATTACTATGTAATGGTCTATATTAATGAAACTAACGCATCACAAAATGATACAGATAAAGGTTCATTTACTGGTAGTGTAACATTTAGTTCTGCTGGTGGAACTGGTACTACTGCTACATTTACTGCGTAGTTACATAAAGAAATTATTAAAACACTAATATAGTGTTTTTTTTGTATGAAAACAATAATTTAGTTAATTTTTATTCTTGATTTATTAAATATAAATTATAAACTTTTTCAAAATCTATTATATTAAATACTCTTTCTAGATATTCTCTTCGATCATAATAATATTTTAGATAGTATGAATGTTCCCAAACATCGATAGTCATAATGGGTGTAAATCCATAATAATAAGGAGTATCTTGATTTGTCATATTTACTATTCGTAACTTATTGTTCTTATCAATTACAAGAAAAGTATAGCCACTTCCTTTTACTTCAAGAGCCATGTTTATAAAATCTTCTTTAAATGAATTGAAAGAAGAAAAATCTTTCTTTATCAAATCAATAAAATTATTGGGAATATCTTTCTTTTTATCTGTTAAATTAAAGAAATAAAGAGAGTGATTTAAATATCCACCTAAATTATATAATATTTCACTTCTATTTTCCATTGCAATAATATCAATGTTTTTAGCTAAATAAATTGGTGTATAATTATAATTATAGTTTTCTTTTTTTAGTAGTTCATTTAATTTTTGAGTATAGTTTTTATAATGAACATTATAGTGTAAATCTAGAGTTTTATCATCAATCACATCTTCTAGGCTATTATAATCTAGTTTTATTCTTTCATATTCCATTTTAGTATCACCAGTATAGTATATTTTCTTCTCACATAATTTACCACATTTATTTGATAATTTATACAAGTTATAGTAATATAATTTGATTATGAAAGGAAGTGATAGATGAATAAAAAATGTACAATCTATTAAAAAAATGTTATACTGTTATTAGAAGGTGATACTATGTACAATATAGTTCTAGTAGAAGATGAAAAGGATTTAAATAATCTTATTAAAATGTATCTAGAAAAAGAAGGATATACTGTAACAAGTTATTATAGTGGTACTGAAGCTCTTAATAATATTAAAATCTCTTCTGATTTATGGATTTTAGATATTATGTTAGGGGATGATATCAGTGGTTATGATATTATTAAAAAAGTAAGAGAGTTTAATGAAAATGTTCCAGTTATATTTACTTCAGCTCGTGATAAGGATTTAGATAAAATTATAGGATTAGAATTAGGAAGCGATGACTATATTACTAAGCCTTATTCTCCAAAAGAACTCGTACTTAGAGTTAATAATCTTATAAAAAGAGTATATTCTAAAGATAATAAAAAGATATTTTATAAAGATTATATTATAGATTTAGATAAAAGAATGGTTATTTTTCAAGATAGGGATTTAAATCTCACTACTTTAGAATTTGATCTATTATACATGTTTGTAACAAATATTAAGAAATCTTTCTCTAGGGATGATATTTTAAACAACATATGGGGAGAAAACTATTTTGGTACAGATAGGGTAGTAGACGATCTAGTTAGAAGATTAAGGAAAAAAATGCCACTTCTTAATATAAATACTATATATGGATATGGTTATCGTTTAATATGAAAAAACCAACTTTGACAGAACAACTTCTTCTAATATGTGTTTTAATTGTATCTATTGTCATAATATCACTTGGAATTGTCTTACCCAAGACTTTACTTCCAATTTATGAAGAGAATCTATATAATTACTTAAGGCAATCACTTTTACTTTTGGATAATCCAAGTAATATTTCAAATAAAATAAATAGTGAAATTGCTTATATTTATCTGACTAATAATAATTCATTTATTTTATCTGATAATGCTGCTTCAATTATTGATCTTCAAGATATTGATGTGGTTTTAAAAGAAATTACAGATAATTACGGGAGTTTTATCTATAATAAGAAAAAATATTACTATGTATTAGAAGAGGTAGGTAATCTAAAGAAAATTGCAATTACAGGAAATAATTATATAAGTAAGATGAAAGCAGAAATACTTAAAATTATTTTAATAGTGGTTGGTATTACTTTTATTATTATTTCTCTTTTAATTCTAATATGGTCTAATAATTTAGTTAATAGAATAAAAAAGTTAAAAGATAAAATTGATAACATCAATAATGACGATTATAATCATAAAGGTATTTATGATTATGATGATGAATTATATACTTTAGAAGTAGCTATTGAAAATATGCGTATATATTTGAAAGAGCAGGAAGAATATAAAAATCAAATGTATCAAAACATTTCTCATGATTTTAAAACTCCTATTACTGTTATGAAATCTTATATTGAAGCTTCCGAAGATGGAATCGAAACTAAAGATAAAGTTTTAGAAATATGCAAAGAACAGTTAAAAAAATTAGAAATGAAAGTTCACTCCTTACTATATTTAAATAAATTAAACTATTTTCAGGAAAAGAAGGATAATCTTAATGAAAAATGCGATGTAAGTAAAGTTATTATCGCATCGATAGAAAAATTCAATCCTTCTAGGCCTGATGTAGAATTTGTTCTTGATATTGATAAAAAAAATGTCTTGTTTCGAGGCAGTGAAGAGATGTGGGAAGCTATTATCGATAATATTTTGGGTAATTTTATGCGATATGCTAAGACAAAAGTAAAAATAACTATTAAAAATAATAAAATAATTTTATATAATGATGGACCTAATGTCGATGAAAACGTATTAACCAATATTTTTACTCCTTATGAAAAGGGGGTCAAGGGCGTTTTTGGACTTGGTTTATCTATTGTAAAAAAGACCCTTATATTTCTAAACTATGATATAAATATTGAAAACGAAAAAAAAGGTGTCAAATTCATAATCAGTTAAAAATAGTTTCACTTTTATGGTGAGACTATTTTTAAATTATTAAAAATATATATGTTATAAAATTTGTCATATATTTTAATCTCCATTTTAAATAAAATATGATATAATTTAATTAAGAGATAGGAGTGGTAAAATGCCCTTTATTAATGTAAAAAATATTTCTAAAATTTATAATATGGGAGAAGTTTCAATTAAAGCCATCGAAAAAATTAGTTTTTCTATTGAAAAGGGTGAATTGGTAGTTATTTTGGGACCTTCTGGAGCTGGAAAAACAACTATTTTAAATATTTTAGGTGGTATGGATACTGTAACTAGTGGCTCTATTATTATCGATGATAAAGATATTTCCAAATATTCGAAAAAGCAGTTAACTGATTATCGACGTTATGATATTGGTTTTGTCTTTCAATTTTACAATTTAGTGGGGAATCTAACAGCTTTAGAAAACGTATCTTTAGCTAGTCAAATATGTAAGGAACCTCTAGATAGTCTGACGATGTTATCAAAAGTTGGTTTAAAAGCTCGTAAAGATCATTTTCCCGCTCAATTATCTGGTGGTGAACAGCAAAGAGTCAGTATTGCTAGAGCTTTAGCTAAAAATCCTAAACTTTTATTATGTGATGAACCGACTGGTGCTTTAGATTCAAAGACAGGACGGATGATTTTAGAGCTACTTCAAGATACTTGTAAGAAGATGCAAATGACAACAATCATTATTACACATAATGTCGTTATTAGTGAAATTGCGGATAAAGTTATTAAGATTAAAAATGGACAGGTCGATGACATTATTATCAATAAAATGCCTAAATTAGTAAAGGATATTGACTGGTAATGTTATTATTTAAAAATAGTTTTAGTAAGATCCGCCGCTCACTAGGACGTTTCTTTTCACTGATTTTTATTGTAGCTTTAGGAAGTGCTTTCTTTTCAGGAATTAGAGAAACTTCTTCTGATATGGTAAAAACGATGGATAAATACTATGATGAAAGCTCTTTAATGGATTTTAAAATTGTAAGTACGATGGGGTTAACTGCTGCTGATGTATCTTCTTTAGAATCTTTAAATCATTCCTATAAAGTGATACCTTCATATTCTTACGAAACTTTAATTGATGGAAAAACCACCAAAATATATGCTTTATCTGATCAAATAAATAAAATTGAACTTATTAATGGTCAAATGCCTGCCGCAGAAGATGAGATTCTAGTGGAATATGGTACATATCATGTAAATGACATTATAACCATTGAAGAAGAACAAGATGCTCTTAAAAATACTACTTATAAAGTTGTCGGAGAGGTAAGAAGCCCACTATATATATATGAAAATAAAGGTATATCGACAGTTGGTGATGGAAAACTAGATACGTTTATGTATATTCTTCCTAGTAATTTTACTTATAATTATTATACCGAAATCTATTTATTAGCCTTAGGTAGTATTGAAGAAATATCATATCGCGAAGCATATATCAATAAAATATCTCTTCTAGAAGAAGAATTAAAAGATTTAAAACCCATTCGTGAGACCGCTCGTTATGAAGAAATTTTACAAGAGGCTATGCAAGAAATATACGAAGCTGAAGAAGAGTTAAAAGCTACTAAAGAAGAAAATGAACAAAAGTTTAAAGATGCCCTAACTCTAATTCAGAATAGTGAATTAGATCTTGTTACTGCTAAAAGTGATTATCAAAAGGGCTTGAGTACCTTAAATAATACTAAAAAGCAGACAGAAGAGAAATTTGCATATGAAAACTCTGAATTAGAATCTGCTCGTCAAAAGATAAATGAAGAGCTGAATAAATATGGTATTACATCTTCTCAACTTGATTCATTTGTTGCCTCTCTTGAAGACCAAATAATCAAAATAAAAAAAGTAATGGAAACACTTCCCAATACTTCTGAAGAATATTTAAATTTAGAAAAACAATTAACAACTTTAAATTCAAATAAAGAAGCGCTTGAACAAATTCAAAAAATTATCAAGAAAACTGAAGAAGGACAAAAAAAACTAGAAGAGGCACAAAGACTTTGGCAAGAAGAATATAATAAAAATCTATCATTCTTAAATGAGTCTCATCAAAAAATATTAGAAGGAGAAAATGAGTTATCAAAAAGCAAAGAAGAATATAATCGTAACTATCAGACTTATCAGGAGAAAATAAAAAAGGCTGAACAAGAAATTTCTGATGCTAAAACCGAACTAGCCAGTCTCGAAAAGCCAGAATGGTATTTGTTTAATCGAGAAGATAATAGTGGATATACAACTTTCTACGAATCAGCTTCTAAAGTAGATGCTATTGCCAGCGTTTTTCCTATCTTTTTTATCTTAGTTGCACTTCTTATGTGTATGAATACAATGACGAGAATGATTGACGAAGAAAGAAGTGAGATTGGCCTATTAACTTCTCTAGGATTTTCTAAAAGAAAAATTATTGAGGGATATATATTTTACGTATTAATAGCAACAGTTATTGGTCTAGTTATCGGCTTATCAGTTGGTTATTTTTTGGTTCCACTGGCTTTATTTGATGTTTATACATCATCATTTACAATTCCCCCTTTAATAACTTATTTTAATGTCAAGACTAGTATAATTATTGTTTTAGTATGTTTTTTGACCATGACAATTGTCACTTATCTTGCTGCTAATCGTGATTTCAAAAGTATGCCCGCTAGTCTTCTGCGACCCGAAGCTCCTAAAATTGGCCGTAAAGTCCTTTTAGAACGAATTAGTTTTCTTTGGAGACGTTTATCATTTACTTGGAAGGTAACTATAAGAAATCTTTTTCGATATAAAAAACGTATTATTATGACTATTATAGGTATATCAGGTTGCACAGCATTATTACTGACAGGATTTGGTATTAAAGATAGTATTAATTCACTATTAGATAAACAATTTAAGGAAATCCAGCATTATGATGCTCTTGCTTTTCTTGAAGAATCTCAACCAAAACCTCAAGAAGAAATAACTACTTTATTAAAAGATAATGCAATTACTAAAGAAATATATGTTAATATGGAAACGTATACATTTAAAGCTTCTAATAAAACCATGAATACTTATATTATGGCTTTCCAAGATATAACCAATATAAGTGAATACTTACAGTTACAGAATTTAGAAGGCGGGACAATTTCTTTTGATGACTATGGTGTTATAATTACCGAAAAAATGGCTAAACTATTATCCGTTCAAAAAGGCGATACTCTAAAAGTTAGAAGTAGTGATAATGAATTATACGTTTTAAAGGTAAGTGATATTTGTCATAATTATGTCGGTAATTATATATATATGAATAGTAAATATTATGAAAAAATTTTTAATCAATCAACATACAATGCTATTATGATAAATTTTAACGGTAAAGAAAGTAGTACAATTGGTAACAATTTAATATCCTCTCCTTATTTTAGTAGCATTCAATATACTAAAGATAGTATGTCGATGTTTGAAGATATCGTCGATGGCATGAATGATATTGTCTATTTAATCATTGGCTTTTCAACTTTTTTAGCTATTACTGTTCTTTATAATTTAACAACTATTAATATAAGCGAGAGAAAAAGAGAAATAGCAAGTCTAAAGGTTCTAGGTTTTCATGATGGGGAAGTATCAACTTATGTCTATCGAGAAACAGTCATTCTGACTATTATGGGGAGTATTATTGGTATTGTTTTAGGTTTGTCACTAAATACTTTTGTCTTAAGTGTTGCCGAAACTGATGAAATATTATTTGTTAAGGATATTCATTTTTTAAGTTATCTTTATACTTTTATTATTATGATTATCTTTACCATCCTAGTACAATTCATAACTTACTTTATTTTGAGAAAAATTAATATGATTGATTCACTAAAATCAGTTGAATAAAAAACAGCTAGAATAGCTGCTTTTTTTAATCATCAAAAATTCTTCTATATTTTTTCTATTGCATCAGTTGGACAACTTTCTAATGCTATTTGTGTTTCTTTCTCTAAATTTTCCGCTACTTCTTGGACAATTACTTCGGCAAGTCCATCATCACCAAAATTAAATACTTCATCACATATACTTACACATTGACCACAACCAATACATTTATCTTTATTTACTTTTACTTTCATATCACTTTCCTTCTTTCTAATAAAATTATATCAAAAATAGAAAAAAAATCAATAAAATCTTTTATTTAAATTTAAAATGTGTTATTATATATATAATAGAGGTATAGATATGGAAAGTAGAATGGACAAATATTATAAGAGAGAAAATGCTCTTGAACGAAGTAAAAAAAATGTTGAACTTTATAAAGATATTTCTAGTCAAATAGAAGGTTTGGATAATCTTCCCATACCAGACAATGCTAATGAAATTGATATTAATGGACTAAAGAAAATAATATCTAGCCGCGACGAATATCGCAAAGCTAAAGAAAAAGGTCAAGTACGTCCTGAACAAAGAACTTTCGCAGAAGAAATTAAAAAAGAAGAAAATAAGATTTATGATATAAATGTTTTATTAGAGGAAGCCAAAAAAACAAGTTTTAAATTAAATTCTGAAATGCGAGAAAAAAGATTACCTAATACCAATTTTTTAACTAAATTAGAAGATGCTGAAATATCCTCTATAAATAGCGAAGTATCTGTACCGCCAATGGAAAATAAAAAAATTTCTAATACCGACTCTTTGCCTCTCGATATACTGACTGATCTAAAAGGTAGTGATAATACTATTGTTACTGATCCTATAATCAAAGATGAAATTACTATGATAGAAAAGGCAAGAGATAGTGAAACTTTTTATAGTGGATCTTTTACTTTCTCTAAAAAAGATTTTGATAATGACGATCTAGATGAGTCTTTTATTGAGAAGAAAAGCCATGTTGGACTTAAAGTGTTCTTTCTTATTTTAGGCCTTCTTATATTGGTTGCAGCAATATATTTTATATTGACTACCTATGTTTTGTAAAAAAGAGCTTTCTTTTTTTCTTTTTTTTTGTTATAATTTTATTGTGTTCCAGCAATTCAGATGGATAGAGAAATTTCTTCCTAAAATTTTCCTAAACTTTAAGGCGAAAGTAACGAAAATCTATATGGAATAATAGTTGGAAAATAATAAGATAAAGAAAAATGTTACATATTTCTGTCTCTATCTTAAAAAAGCAAAGTAAATTTAAAAAAGCATTTTATTTTGATAGTTAATATATTAAAATAAAATATATGTCCTCGTAGCATAATAGGAGAATGCAGTCGCCTCCTAAGCGACAGATTGGAGGTTCAAGCCCTCTCGGGGACGCCAGATATGAATTTAATCCTTAATTAAAGGAATTATAAAAAACCAATCAATGATTGATTTTTTATTTGCGTAAATCTTCAATATTTAGTTTCAATCTTTCTTGTTTTCTTTTCCATATGGAATGTATATAATCTCTAAATACCAATTACCAATATTCTTAATCATTTCTCTTGGAAAATATTAATTATATTCCTTATATTCTATATAGAAATAATAGATAACTTACACTTTTACTGACAAACCTATTTTTGTCAAATATTTTTACTTTATATATTGTATAACTTTTTTATACGAAGAGAAAGATAGATAGTTATATGGATGTATTAGGTATTTTTGAAGATTATGGTAAATATACTTATAAAGTCGGTGATTCTATGGATCGTGCAGGTATCTCAATCTTAAAAATGGAACAATTAACTGTATTAAATCATGACATAGTAAAAAAATATTATAATAATCAAATACAAAGAATTGATAAAGATGTTCTTTCTAAAACATCTTATGTATTGTTGCAATATGGACAGGATATTTCAAATATAGTCGAATATATTCTTAGAGAAAAAAAGAATGAAATGTAAAATAATCTCCCAAAATAGCTATCGTGATGGTTAACTTTCAACATTTCATTCATAAACAATATAATATTCTTTATATGGCAATGTCAATAAATATATCTTATATTAACAAGTTTATTGTTATAATTAAATTCTATTAAAGGCAGAACATTCTGTCTTTTATTGTATATGTTTGAAAATGGCTAGATACATATTTTAATTTTTGTTATAATATTTATGAAATGAGGTGAAATATAAAGAATTTTGAAGAAGATCTGTATAAAATATTTCACTCTAGAGATGAAAGATATGCTGGCAGATTTCTATGTAGGGGGGTTAAAACTACAGGTATCTATTGCAAACCAATTTGTCCGGCAACGCCCAAAAAAAGAAAATTGTGCTTATTTTGACTCATAAGCATCGGTAGAAAAAGCAGGTTTTAGACCATGTTTAGTATGTAGACCCGAGATTGCTCCTGGATTTGGCAGTATTATTCAAAGCGAGATACAAGTTAACACCTACTGCATTTAGAAGTGAATCAAAAAAACAAGAAGTCCGCTGAAATAGTAATAAAAATAGGTTATAAAAAACCATATAATTACGAAAGTATTTTGAATTTTTTGAAATTAAGGACAATAGATGGAGGTGAAAGAATCGAAGATAACATATACATTCGTACAATAGAAGGAAACAAAGATAATAAAAAATATTGCGGAATAATAAAAATATCTAATGATACAAAGAAAAGTTGTTTATCTAACTATCACAGATGAACTATTAAAAGTATTACCAGAAATAATAACGAAAATAAAAAATCAATTTGATATATATGCAGAACCAAATAATATTTACGAGAGTATAAAGGGTATCAATAATATTGTTCCAGGATTATTTATAAAAGGTACAAGAATACCCGGATGTATTAACGATTTTAAAATATGTGTTAGAGCAATTATCGGACAATTAGTGAGTGTAAAATTGGCTAGGACAATATTAAAGAGAATAATAGAAATCTTTGACGATAAAATAAAATATAATGAAGAGGACTTATATTTATTTCCAGCTCCTGAAAAGTTTTTAAATTTAAATAATGAAATAACAAATATGTTAGATTCATTTAGGATAACACAATGTTAATTTTAATGATTGCCTTGATCCAGCTAAAGAAATAAATAATTTAATGAAAATTAAAGGTATTGGAAAATGAACCATCAATACGAACAATGAAAAATAAAAATGTACAAGAAAGGTGGAACCCATGAAAAACATATATTACGATTAGACTGTGGGATTATCTAGAAAAAATAGAAGAAATAAAATAATATATTTATATAAATTCGGAGGTAAGAAAATGGAAAATATTATAGTATTATTTGAAGTTACAATTAAAGATGGGAAGATAGAATATTATTTAAAAAGAGCAAACGAGCTAAAAGAATATCTAAAAAATATTAAAGGTTTCGTCAGAGCAGAAAGATTTTCAAGCCTAATAGTAGAAGAAAAACTACTTAGTATGACAGTATGGGAAGATGAGGAAAGCATAAAAAAGTGGCGAAACATGGAAGCACATAGATTAAGTCAAAAAGCAGGTAGAGATAATGATTTTACCAATTACAAAATAACTGTAGTAAAAACAGTTAGAGAATATGAAATGAATGATAGAGAAAATGCCCCAACTGATTCCAATAATTATTTTAATGTGTAGGTTGTGAAAAAATGATATATGTATCGCATTATAATTCCCCTATTGGAGATATCTTATTGGCTGCTAAAGATGATAAACTAATTGGTTTATGGATAGAAAATCAAAAGTATTATTTATCAAGTTTTAAAGAGAAATTACAAGAGGTAGAAGATAATAGTACTCTTAACAAAACGAAAAATTGGCTAGCTAGATATTTTAATGGAAATAAACCAAGCATAAATGAATTAGATTTAAATCCTATTGGTAGTGATTTTAGAAAAAGTGTGTGGAAAATACTAATGGATATTCCTTATGGAACAGTTATAACTTATAATGACATCGCAAAAGAGATAGCAAAACAAAAAGGTATAAAACAAATGTCAGCCCAAGCAGTTGGTGGGGCAGTAGGCCATAATCCAATTTCTATTATTATTCCGTGTCATAGAGTTGTTGGAACTAATGGAAGTTTAACAGGATATGCAGGTGGAATAAAAAGAAAGAAATATCTATTAGAACATGAAAATGTTGATATGAGTGATTTATTTGTTCCTACAAAAGGAACTGCACTATAATGAACAATGTTTTAAATAAAGATTTAACTCATTTAGTGTTTCCTATTGTTGAAAAAATTCCATAAGAGAAAGTTGCAATTTATGGCCAAATTCCTTATTTAGAAGATAAACTGAAAAATTTTCGTTTAATTAGTAAAATACTATCTATGTCAGAACTTTATGACAAATTCCTATGTCATAGAGTCGTAAATCACAGTAACAAAATAACAGCATATTTCAAAGAAAAAAAGCAATTACTTAAAAAAGAAAATTTATCATTGGAAAATGCATTATGTGTTGATTTAAAAAGTATAAATGGAACATATAGGAGGATTTTATGATTTATAGTAAAAAATATTCTTCTCCACTTGGAGAAATAATCTTAAATTCTGATGGTGAAAATTTAACCGCTCTATGCTTTATTGATGGTAAAGATTATAGTAGATATATTAAAATCAAAGAAAGTGAAGAAAAGAATCTACCCATATTTGATGAAACAATAAAGTGGTTAGATATTTACTTTAGTGGAAAAGATCCAGGATTTATTCCAAAGTTTAAAAGAGCTGATATGACACCTTTTAGGCAAGATGTTGTAGAAGAAATGTTAAAAATTCCTTACGGACAAACAATGACTTATAATGATATAGCGAAAAAAATAGCTAAAAAACATGACTTAAAAAGAATGTCAGCTCAAGCAGTTGGCGGTGCAGTAGGATGGAATCCTATATGTATTATTGTACCTTGTCACAGAGTCATTGGAACCAATGGAAGTTTAACAGGATATGGCGGAGGAATAAAAAACAAAATAGAACTTTTGAAATTAGAAGGTGTAAATACAGATAAATACTCTATACCAACGAAAGGAACAGCTTTATAACGAATAAGATAAAAAGGTGTAAATGGGTAAATTTAGAAAATCCTTTGTATGCTCGTTATCGCGATAAAGAATGGGTATTTCCGCACGATGATGATTATATATTTGAATTCTTAATACTTGAATCTTTTTAAGCAGGTTTGTCTTGGTAGTGCGTTCTAAATAAAAGGGAAAGTTTTAGAGATGCGTTTGATAATTTTGATTATCATAAAATAAGTAAGTATGATGAAGATAAAATAAATGAGCTTCACTCTTGTATAGGTAAATAGGAAGAACTAAATGCTCTTTCTATATAGTATTTTATAATGTTTGTAGGAGATGTTTTTATTATTAAGTTTGCTCATGCTGCTTTGACAGTAGTAGTTTGGATAGAGCAATAAATTTTTATGAAATGCAATGAAAGATAAAACATTATCAGACATTAATCATATTGCTTATAGTTTTGATAATATTAAAGAGGCAATAGATTTAGCACTTCAATTGGGCTATTCAAAGTCAGCTTTAGATGTATTTTTAGGTGATTTAACTAGAGAAAGTTTTTTTATTAAAGATTTAGATGGAAATTCACTGCAATTGATAAAAAAGAAAGAATATTAAAATATGTTTGCATTAAGTTATAATAACTTAATTTTTAACTAAAATTTATGTTTTATTTGAAATGGAAAATAAAGTAAAAACGCTACGAATAATAATAGAAGTAACGTTTTTATTTATGTTATATATCTTTAAATAATATAGAAATTTAATTGGTACTAATGAAAATTAGTTTTTAATAATTAGGTTGAAAATATAAAAAAATTTAGGTGAAACTTCGTGAAACAATTTAATGAATGATAATGTTTTATATTAAAACTTAACAAAAATATTTTAAAAGCTAGGTATTGGAATTTAAAATTTTTGATATTTATAAAAATGTTGTTGACACAGTGTCAATAACGTTGTATAATGATTATAGTTGACATAGTGTCAGAAAGGAGGGCTATGAGTACATTAGGAGATGAAGCAATGGATAGAAAAGAGGAAATCATAAATGCTTGTGAAAAATTATATCAAACAAAAAGTTTTAAAGAAATTAACATCAAAAACATTAGCGAAGAGACAAGTTTTTCAAGGCCATCCATTTATAACTACTTTGAGACAAAAGAAGAAATATTTTTAGAATTATTAAAAAGAGAATATCGTCTGTGGAACGAAGACTTAACAAAAATACTAGATAAAGAACAACTATCTAAAAGAGAATTAGCAAGCGAATTAGCGATGTCTATTTCCAATAGAAAAAATCTATTGAAACTTTTAGCGATGAATTTATATGACATCGAAGAAAATAGTAGCATTGAAAGTCTTACAGATTTTAAACTACTTTTTGGTGAGGCGTTAAATAATGTTAAGAAATGCTTGAATAAATTTGTATCAGATTTTAACGAAGAAGAAATAGAAAAATTTATATATTCCTTATTTCCCTTTATGTATGGAATATATCCTTATACAGCTGTAACTTTTAAACAAAAAGAAGCAATGACAAGAGCAAATGTCGACTACAAATTTATGACAATTTATGAAATTGCCTATCATGCTATTTTGAATATGTTAAAAATTTAATGGAGGAAAGAAACGAAACGAAAAAAATTATCGCTTTGATAATTAGTATTCTAATTTTAATTGGAATAGGTTTTGCTATTTCCTTTTTTACAAGTTCCAAAAACAATGAGAATAGTAATCTCGAAAACTTATAGATAACAACTTCTTATGATAATTTGCTTTTAATTTGTGGCGGTAGTTTTGCAATGGACAGTCCAAGTGACCATTCCAATGCCGATTGCTACTTTACTAGAAAGTTATGATTTTTCAGGAAAGATAATTATTCCATCTTGTAGTCACGGTGGAGGAGGACTTGGACAAAGTGTAAGTGATATATCTAAACTTGCAAAAGATTCTGTTATAGGAAGTCCACTTAGTATCCACTATTCAGGTGGCACTAGGTTAGATGCTGATATAACAGAATGGTTAAGTCTAAATGGAATAAAATAGGTGAAGATATGAAAAAAAGATTTAAAATATTTGTCGATGTGCTTATGATGGTGTTTTATATCATTCTTATGGGATATCATATTACTGGAAATAAAGTACATGAGATACTGGGTGTTATAACATTCTTGCTATTTATAATTCACCATATCTTAAACATAAAGTGGTATAAAACGATATTTAAAGGAAAATATAACTTTAAAAGAACATTCATATTAATTATTAACACCCTTCTTTTTATATCAATGCTGGGTATGATGATAAGTGGTATTATGATTTCAGCAACTGTATTTGAG